>NZ_JBIALK010000020.1:0-181462 GCF_042873275.1 Kitasatospora sp. NPDC004745
CGCGCGTGGGGGGGCGCCCCGGGGGTGGCCCCCCGCCGGTGGGGGGGGGGGGGGGGGGTTGGGGGGGCCGGGGGGGGGGGGCCGGGGGGGGGCGGGGCCCCCCCCGGGGGGGGGGGGGGGCCCCGGCCGTGGTCGGGCGGTCGGCGGTCGGCGGTGTGACGGTCCGGCGGTTCCGGCGGGTGGGGCCTTCGGGCCGGTGCCCGCGGTCAGCTCAGGTGGCCGACGTGCGCCAGCGCCCGCTTCAGCAGCGCACCCTGCCCGCCGGGCATGTCCTGCAGCACCAGCGGCGAGGACGCCTCCTCCGGGCTGAACCAGACCAGGTCCAGCGCGTCCTGCCGCGGCCGGCAGTCCCCGGACACCGGCACCACGTACGCCAGCGACACCGCGTGCTGCCGTGGGTCGTGGAACTCGGTGACGCCCAGCGTGGGGAAGTACTCGGCGACGGTGAACGGCTGCAGGGACGCCGGGATCCGGGGCAGCGCCACCGGGCCGAGGTCCTTCTCCAGGTGCCGCAGCAGCGCGTCCCGGATCCGCTCGTGGTGCAGCACCCGGCCGGAGACCAGGGTGCGGCTGACCGTCCCGTCCGGGCCGATCCGCAGCAGGAGACCGATCTCGGTGACCTCGCCCGCGTCGTCGACGCGCACCGGCACGGCCTCGACGTACAGGATCGGCATCTTGGCCCGGGTGGTCTCGAGTTCCTCGGGGGCAAGCCAGCCCGGCGTGGTTTCCGTCATGTCAGCCATTCGCCGATCGTACGATCCCCGGCCCCCGGTGCGCCGGGCGCCCCGCCCACCCGACCCGGCGGCGGTTCGGCGGGCACCCACTGCCAGGATGATCCCCGGCAGCAGGGAAAGGACACGTCATGCTGGGACTGCTCGGCTTCCACGACGAGCTGGAGGGGCGCGCCGGCGCTCCGAACGGGTCGGTGCACGACGCCGTCCGGGCGGCCGGCGAGCCGGACGAAGCGGCACTGGTCGGCTACCTGGACGCCGGCCACCCGCTGATCGACGTGACGGAGGGTCGGTCCGACGTCATCACCGGGGCCGCGCACCGCCACTCCGGCGGATCCTCCTCCCTGCTCACCGACGGCGAGTGGCTCTGGCGGCTGGACCTCGCGCACTACGTCGAGACCCACCACCTGGAGCTGCCCGGGGCCTTCCTGGGGCACGTTCGCGCCCTGGCGCACCGGATGCCCGCCCTGGACTGGGCGGACCTCGCCCCGCGCCTCGACGCCGCCCTGCCGCTGGTCGGCTGGACGTCCGCCGTGCCCTGGCCGCTGACCCGTGGCGTGCGCGAGCCGGAGCCGTCGGAGGTCATGACCAGGGCCGAGTTCGAAGCCCGGGAGGCGGCCCGCGCCCGGGAGCGACCGGGCCCCCGGCGCGGCCGGGCCCGTAAGCCCCGGTGGGCGTAGGGTCCGGCGGTGCCGGGGGCCCGTGGTCAGGAGCGCCAGACCGGGTCGGTGGCGATGGCCTTCAGGGCGTCCACGTCGAGCGCCGGATCACCGGGGCGGAAGGTGTAGCCGTTCTCGCCGTTCCACTCCGAGATCCGCACCTGACGGCCGTCCGGGTAGTACACCGTGGCCGTCCAGTGCAGGACCGGGTCCGTCGCGCCCTTGCCGTTGCCGAAGCGGTTGGTGACGACCAGGGTGCCGTCCCGCCGCTTGTCGCGGACCTCCAGCGGTGTGGCCGGGCTGCGCTCCGCGCCCCGGAGGTCCTCCCGGCCGCGCTGGGACGGCGGGTCGACGGCGACCATCAGCATGCTGGTGCGGCCGGCCACGGTCGCGGTCAGGACACCCCGCCCGGCGTCCCGGCCCGAGACCGCCGCGCCGGACGGCAGCAGCGGGACGAGCCGGCCGAGCAACTCCTCGCCGGACGGGCCCTGCGCCTCGGTGGGCGCCGGGGAGGCGGCGGACGGCGGCCCGCCGGGCGCGGGCGCGAGCGAGGCGAAGACGCGCTCCCAGCCCTCACCGGTGACCAGGGCCGTCAGCTGCTCCGCCGACAGCGGCGGGTTCGGCCGGCTCGCCGCGGCGGGCTGCCCGTTGAACTCGGTGACCTCCACCCGGCGGCCGTCCGGCGCGGCCCAGGTGGCCCGCCACTCGCGCTTGTCCGCCTCCGTGCGGTCCCGCAGCTTGTCGATGGTCAGGACCGAGCCGTCGGGCCGCACCACGCGGTCGCAGGAGTCCTGCGGCACGACGAAGCCGTCCGTGCAGTTCGCGGTCTCCGCGGGCGGGCGGTCCGTCCGCTCCGCCGTGATGGTGAGGATGCTCTCCCCCGCCCCGTCGTCGAACAGGATCGTGGCGCCCGTCCGGTGCTGGCCCGGGTCTCCGGCGCCGCCGGAGGTGATCACCCGCACCCCGCCGTGCGGGAGCATGCCGGTGATCGTGCCGAGCACCTCCTCGGTCGTCATCCTCGGCAGGACCGGCTCCGGCGGACCGGCCGGGCCCGCGGCGAAGGGCCCGTGGCCGACGACGGCGAAGCCGCCGACCCCGGCCAGCACCACGGCCGCCAGCGCGCCGGCGAGGGCGGTGCGCCGGCGGCGGCGCCACCGGCGTCCGCGCTGCTCGGCGAGGGGGGCCAGGGCGGCGTGCCGGACCGGCTCGGGCGCGAGCTCGGCCGCGCCGCGCAGGGCACGGGCGAAGACGTCCGCGAACTCGTCGTCAGTGGGCATGGCGCAGCACCGCTTTCTCGGAGGAGGGGTTCGGTCCGCCCGCACCGGGCGCTCCCGGCGGGTCGATGGGGCGGCGCACCGCCGCCTCGATGTCGTCGCCCAGCACGTCGCGCATCCGGGCCAGCGCCCGCCGGGTGCGCGAGCGGACGACGCTCGACGTCAGGCGCAGGGCGGTCGAGGTCTCCTCCACGCTGCGGTCCTCCCAGAACCTCAGCACCAGCACGGCGCGGTCCTTGGCCGGGAGTTCGGCCAGCGCGCGCAGCAGGGTGAGCCGCAGCGCCGGGTCCGGGTCGTCCACACCGACCTCGGGGAACTCGTCGGTGACCCGCTCGGAGGCGCTGCGCTTGCGGCGGTAGGACAGGAAGGTGTTGACCAGGACGGTCTGCGCGTAGCCGCTGGGGTTCTCCAGCCGGGATATCTTCCGCCACTTCACGAAGATCCGGCCGAGCGCCTCCTGCACGAGGTCCTCGGCGAGGTGGGCGTCACCGCCGGTGAGCAGGAAGGCGGTCCGCAGCAGGTGGCGACCGCGGGAGGCGACGAAGTCCGGGAACTCCGGCCAGTGGTCTCCGGCCGACGCGTCCGGACTCGATGATTGATCCATGTCTTGGTAACGCGGTGGGTGGGTGTTCGTGTGACAACCGCGTTCGGGTTCGTGGCGACCGGTGTGCGAACGGCCCGGTGGCGGCCGGTCCTTCGGGGCGGGGGTGCGCAGGGGGTGACGGGAACCGTGGGAGGCGGCGGTACGGTCTGGCGTGGACGGGCGGGCGGGCGCGACGAGGGGAGACGGAGTGGAGGAGCTGGACGACGGGGATCCGCGGCAGCTGGGCGAGTACCGCCTGCTGCGCCGGCTCGGTGCGGGCGGGATGGGCCAGGTCTACCTGGGCCGGACGGCGGGCGGGCGGACGGTGGCCGTCAAGACGGTGCACGCCCGGTACGCCGCCGACCAGGAGTTCCGGCGGCGGTTCCGCAACGAGGTGGCGGCCGCCCGGCAGGTCGGCGGCCGGTGGACGGCCCCGGTGCTGGACGCGGACACCGAGGGGCCGCAGCCCTGGGTGGCCACCGGGTACGTGGCCGGCCCCTCGCTGGCCGCGGCGGTCCGGGACTTCGGCCCCCTGCCCGGGGCGGCGGTGCGCTCGCTCGGGGTGGGGCTGGCGGAGGCGCTGACGGCCGTGCACGGGCGCGGGCTGGTGCACCGCGACGTCAAGCCGTCGAACGTGCTGCTGGCCCTGGACGGGCCCCGGCTGATCGACTTCGGGATCGCCCGGGCCCTGGACGCGGCGACCGTGCTGACCCAGTCCGGCTTCCTGGTCGGCTCGCCCGGCTACCTCTCCCCCGAGCAGGCCGGCGGGCTGCGGGCCGGGCCCGCCTCGGACGTCTTCTCGCTGGGCGCCGTCCTCGCCTTCGCGGCCACCGGCGCGGCGCCGTTCGGCTCGGCGGTCAGCGCGCCGGTGCTGATCTACCGGGTGCTCCACGAGGATCCGGACATCCCGCTGGAGGACGCCGGGTTGCGTGCGATCCTGGCCGACTGCCTCGCCCGGGACCCGGACCGGCGGCCGACCCCGGCGCAGCTGCGCGAACGGCTGACGGCCGGCGACGCGGCCGCGCCGGAGCGCCTGGACCGGCGGGACTGGCTGCCGCCGGCGGTGGCCGGCTCGCTGGCCGGTCTGGCGGTCGAACTGCTCGACCTGGACGGGGAGTCGGCGGCCCGGCCGGCGGCTCCGACCGGGCGGTTCGGCCCGGCGCAGCCGTGGGAGGGGCCGGGCCCGCGGCCCGCCCCGACGTCCATGCCGACGCCCTTCCCGACGTCCACGCCACGCCCCTTCCCGACGTCCGGGCCTCCGGTCCCGTCGCCGTCCGTCCCGCAGCCCCCGCCGGCCGGGATCCCGGCACCGGCGCCGGGCACCGCCGTACCCGGCCCGCCGCCGGGCGCCCACCCGGCGACACCCGCCCTGCCGTACCCGCCGCCCGCCCCGACGCCCTCCCGGCCCGCCCGCCGCGGGCCGGGGCGCGGCACGCTCGTGGTCTCGGTGGTGCTGGCGGCCGCGACGGCGGGCACCGCCGTCCTCCTGGTCGCCCGCCCGGACCGCACGGCCGGCACCGGACCGGCGCCCACCACCGCGGCCACGCAGCCCTCGACCGCCGCCCCCGCACCCACCACGGCCTCCGACCCGACGTCCGTCGCCACGCCCGCCGGCTCCGTCCCGGAGGGCTTCCTCGGCACCTGGCAGGGACAGCTCGGCAGCCCGGCGGTGGCGCTGAAGCCCGACTTCACGATCACCATCACCCAGGGCCGCCCCGCCGACCCGATCGCCCGGATCCACAACAACACCGGTGCCGGCACCCCCTACTGCGACGCCGTGGCCGACCTGATCTCGGCCACGCCCGAGCGCGTGGTGCTCCGTACGGCCCCGATGAACGCCCTCAGCGGCTGCGCCGCCGACCCGCACGACCAGGTGTACACCCGCAACGCGGACGGCAGCCTGCACCTGATCGTCGGCGGCTTCTCGGGCGAGCTGCTGAAGAAGTGACACCCCCTCGCGGCGGGGCGGCCGGTGCACGGCGCCGCCCCGCCGCGGCGGCCTGCCCGGAAGCTCCCACCAGAGCGCCCGGAACCGTGCTCGACGGGCGCTCGAGGAATCCGGCCCCCACCCCCCGGCGCAACTAAGGTGCGACGCGTCCACCCCACCATCCCGCGCACCCGAACAAGCAGCCGACGGCCGACACCGGGACCGTGCCGGGACGCACCGGGGCCCGCACACCCCAACGCCGCGGCGAACGCCGCCCACCCGAGCAGCCGCCCGCGTACGAGAGGAGAACCGTCATGCACCTCAAGGTCCTCGGCCCCCTCACCGCCGACCTCAACGGCATCTCCGTCGTCCCCACCGCCGCCAAACAACGCCAGATCCTCGCCCTCCTCGCCCTCTACCCGAACCGCATCCTGCCCACCACCACGCTGATCGAGGAGATCTGGGGCGACAACCCGCCCAGACAGGCGCTCACCACCATGCAGACGTACATCCTGCAACTGCGCCGCCGGATCACCCAGGGCCTCGGCGCCACCCCGCACATCACCGCCAAGGACGTCCTCACCACCCGGCACGGCGGCTACCAGCTCACCACCCACCCGGACAACCTGGACGTCCACACCTACAACCTGCTCACCACGCAGGGACAGCACGCCTTCAACAACGGGCACGACCACCAGGCCGCCACGCACTTCCGGCAGGCCCTCGCGCTCTGGCACGGCCCGGCCCTGGTCGACGTGCGGCCCGGACCGATCCTCGCCATCGAGATCATGCGCCTGGAGGAGAGCCGCCTGATCACCCTGGAACGGCGCATCGACACCGACCTGCGGCTCGGCCGGCACAACGAGCTCATCCCCGAACTCACCCACCTCACCCACCAGCACCCGCACCACGAGGGCCTGCACGCCCAGGCCATGGTCGCGCTCTACCGCGCCGGCCGGCAGACCAGCGCCCTCACCACCTACCACCACCTGCGCCACCGCCTCACCACCGAGCTCGGCATCCAGCCCTCCCCGCACCTGCAGCACCTGCAGCACGCGATCCTCACCCTCGACCCCACCCTGAACACGCCGACCACGGCCCACCCGACCACCTACAACCTGTACTCGGCCTGAGCTCCGTCCCGCCCTCACCCCCAGGACCCGCCATGACCACCGCACCCGAGAAACCCCTCGCCCTGATCACCGGCGGCACCCGCGGAATCGGCCTCGCCATCGCCCGCGAACTCGGCAACCGCGGCCACCGCCTGTTCATCTGCGCCCGCACCGGTCACCACATCACCCAGGCCCTGGCCACCCTGCGCAGCGAGGGCCACCAGGCCGACGGCACCACCTGCGACGTCCGGGACCCGGCCCAGGTCACCGCGCTGATCCAGCACACGGTGGCCGAGCACGGCCCGATCACCGTGCTGGTCAACAACGCCGGACGCACCGGCGGCGGGCCGACCGCCACCACCACGGACGACCTCTGGTACGACGTCATCGACACCAACCTCAACGCCGTCTTCCTGGTCACCCGGGAGACCCTCAGGCACGGCCACCTCACCGGCACCGCACACCCCCGGATCATCAACATCGCGTCCACCGCCGGGAAGCAGGCCGTCACCTTCGGCGCCCCGTACACCGCCAGCAAGCACGCCGTGATCGGCTTCACCCGGGCCCTGGCCAAGGAGCTGGCGCCGACCGGCACCACCGTCAACGCCATCTGCCCCGGCTACGTGCACACCCCGCACACCACGCGGATCCACCACGAGTACGCCACCGCCTACAACACCACGCCCGAGACCATCCACCAGCACTTCCAGACGCACATCCCGCTCGGCCGCTACACCACCCCCGAGGAGGTCGCCTCGCTGGCCGGCTACCTCACCACCCCGACCGCCGCCAGCATCACCGCGCAGGCGCTGAACGTCTGCGGCGGCCTCGCCACCCAGTAGCCCCGGCGCCAACCCCGCCGGCCCACGGGAAGGAACCGGGCTCCGGTGCCCGCTGATCAGCGATGACGAACCGCCACTTCTCCAGCGCGCCCGTCACCCTGCTGGTGGCCGGCGCCGCCTCGCCCGCGCCCTGCCTGCCCGCCGGCCGGCCGCCCGGACGGCTCGACGCGGGGGCCGTGACCGCCGCGCTCGCCCGCACCGCGACCCGCGCGTGGCAGCCGCCCGGGCCGCGCGGGGCAGGCCGACTCCCGGAGTACCTGCTGGTCGAGCTGAACCGGGTCTACGAGGGCGACGCGCTGCGCGCGGCGCTGCGGGCCGTCGCCCCCGAGGCCGGCGAGGACCTGCTCTGGGAACGGACGGTCGACGGTCCGGACGGGCCCGACGGGCTCGACCGGCTGCTCACCGACCTCGGGCACGACCTGGACACCGGGCCGCGGCTGCGCGCCGTCCTGGTCGGGGACCGCCGCGGCGGCCCCCGACGCCTGTTCCTCGGCATCGCCGCCGGACCGCCCGGCCGCGCCGCCGACCTGCTGGACGAGCTGCGGGAGGCCCTGGCGCACCCGCCGGAGCCCGTGACCGTACCGACCAGCGCGCTGCAGCGGGAGATGCTGCGGCAGGTCGCCGGGCGGTCCGACCACGACGGCCGGCACGTCGAGCAGCTCTCCTGGAACTGGCACGGGCCGCTGGACACCGCGCGCTTCACCGCCGCCTGGCAGTCCGTGTTCGACCACGAGACCGTGCTGCGGGCCGCGTTCGACTGGGACGATCCCGGCGACCCCTGGATGGTGCTGCACGAACGGGCCGTCCCCGACGTCGTCCGGCATCCGCACGACGCGGTCGACTGGGACGACCTGCTCGAAGCGGACCGGCGCCGCGGCTTCGACCTGCGCCGGCCCGCCCTCCTGCGCGCCACGCTGCTCGACGCCGGCCCCGCCGGCGACGACGAGGGGCCCGTCACCCGGGTCCTGCTCACCTACCACCACGCCATGCTGGACGGCTGGAGCGTGCGGCTGCTGCTGCAGTCCTTCTACCGCGCCTACCTCACCGGCGGCGTGCTGCCCGGCGGTGAACGCCGGCCCGACGTCCGCGACCACGCCCGCTGGCTCGGCGCCCAGGGCACCGAGCCGGCCCGGCAGTTCTGGGCCGGCCGGCCCGCCGCCACCGCCGTCCTGCCGCTCGCCCCCGACCCCGACCGGCGCGGCAGCGGACGCGCCCGGCGCCGGCTCACCCCGTACGAGGCGATCCGGCTGCGCGGCTGGGCGGCCACCTGGGGAGCCGGCGAGAGCAGCGCCCTGCAGGCCGCCTGGGCCCTGCTGCTCTACCGGGCCGCGCAGTCCCGCACCCCGCGCCGGTCGGCCCGGGCGGTGCGGGTCGGCTTCGCGGTGACCGTCTCCGGCCGGGGCATCCCGCTGGACGGCGTCGACCGGCTGCCCGGCGCCCTGCGCAACCCGCTGCCCATCTCCGTCCGGGTGCACCCGAGCACCACCGTCCCGCAGCTGCTCGCCGCCCTGCGCGACGGGGTGTTCGACCTCGCCGGCTACGAGTGGGTCTCCCCCGGGCAGGCCCACCACTGGAGCGCCACCCCGCGCGGACAGCGCCCGCACAGCCTGGTCGTGCTGGAGCACCAGCCGACCGCACCGCACCACCTGCGGCTGGAGACCGACCTCGCCGCGCACGGCATCCACGTGGAGAGCCCGGTGCCGTCCGGCACCTTCACCTCCTACCCGATCACGCTCGCCGCCCACTACGACCCGGCCGGCGGGCTCGTCCTCACCACCACCCACGACCGCGCCCTGCTCGCCGACCAGGACGCCGCCGAACTCCTCAGTCAGAGCGCCCTGTTGCTGCGCACCTTCCCCGACCTGCCGAGCGGCATCGGCACCACCGAGGTGCTGCGCTCCACGCTCGCCGGGCACCCCACGCCACGCCCGGGCGCGGGGGTGCGGCCCGAGGCGGGCCCGGGGGTGCGGGCGCCCGACGCCGACCCCGGGGAGGACGGCCCCGCCGTCCGGCTGGAGGTGCTGCGCCGGGCCGGGCACCCGGACGCCGGCTGGGTCCTGCTGCTGCCCCCGCCCGACGCCCCGCACACCCGCTACCCCGCCGCCGCGCGCGGCTGGCCCGGCCCGCAGGCCCTCGGTGTGCTCCGCCCGGCCGCCGCGGCGCCGCCGCCGCCACGGGCCTACCGGCCGGTGCTCGCCCCGCTGCTGGAGTCCGCCGCCCCGGTCGCCCTGGTCGCCGCCCCGGGCAGCGGCCTCATCGCCTGCGAACTCGCCCGGCTCGGCCCGCCCGGCTCGGCGCCGCTGGTGGTGCTGCTCCCCGACCCGGCCGGCCCCGCCGACCTGGCGGCGCTGGCGCCACTGCTGGACGGCGGGTTCGCGCGACCGCCCGGCGCTGCACCCTAGGGCCCGTCGGGGCGCGCCCGGCCATGAGGGGCGGATCCGCGGACGGCCGCGGGGCGGACGACACCGCAGCGAGGAGACGGGGGGTCCCCCCGTCCGCAGACCGGGCCGGGTGTTCCGACGCCGCACGCCGCCGCGGGGACGGTCGGACGCGCCGTAGGGTGAGGCATGGCCCATTTCGTGCTGACCCGCCGCTCGCCACTGCCGCCGGACGCCTGCTGGGGGCGCGTCACCGCCTGGCGCGCACACGGCGATCGGGTGCCGTTCACCCGGGTCACCGTCGTCCGTGGCACCGGCCGCCGGCCGGGCGACGTCATCCAGGCCCGGACCAGGATCGCGGGCTTCCTCGTCGACGACCCGATGGAGATCGCCGCCTTCACCGCCCCCGCCCCCGGGCGGAACGGGCTCTGCCGGCTCGAGAAGCTCGGCCGTCCGGTGCGCGGCTGGGCCGAACTGCGCGTCCGGGCCCTGGACGGGCCGGGCGGCGGCTCGGAGGTGGTCTGGGAGGAGGAGATCGAGGTCACGATCCTGCCGAGGTTCCTCGATCCGCTGGTCGCCCTCGGCGGGCGGCTGGTCTTCGGGCGGGTGCTGAGCATGCTGCTCGGGCCGACCTCGCGGCGGGTGTAGGGCCGCTCCTGCGGATCGGACCGCTCCGGGGCGACAGGCCTCAGGCGGGGAGCGCGGGCAGACCGTGCGCGGCGAGGACGGCGTTGGCCAGGTCGGGCCGGTCGACCGGGAGGCCGCGACCGCCGAACAGGGCGAACAGCTCGGCGAGTTCACGGCGCTCGATGCCGCGCGTCCGGTCGTCCTCGGTGAGCGCCAGCACGGCGAGGAGCGGGCCGCGGTGCCGCCCGCCCCGGCCCGCCGGCCGGTCGGCCAGCCGCAGCCGGACCACGGCCCGGTGGGCGCCGGTCTCCGGCTCCTCGCCGACCTCCACGGCCAGCCCCCGGACGTCCTGCCAGGCGTAGCGCCGGGGAACGGCCAGCAGGACCAGGGCGAGGCCCTGTTCGTCCGCGCGGAGCAGCGAGGTCCGTGGCACGCCGACGGCCACGGCCGCCACGATCCCGGCCGCGATCAGCAGGCACGGGCCGGTGCTCACGGCACCGGTGGTGCTGAGGACGATCGCCGTGAGCATCGCCAGCAGGCAGCCGCAGCCGATCACGTCCGCCCGTGGGCGGATACCGCCCAGCCGCACCGTCGTCACCATCGCGCGCCCCCGAAGCTCGTTCGCGAGTCCCCGGAGCGAATCCCCGGAGCTCTTCCCGCCACCGGCTCCGGCGGCGTCCCCCGCGCCACGATCCCGAACGGCCCCGGCGGCGGGCAAGCGCGGGGGCCCGGCTGTGACGGGCCCGTGACGAAGGGGGCGCGCCCCCGGGAGCGCGCCCTCGCGTCCGGTGACGCCCCCTCACGCCTCCCCGCCGGCCCTGCTGTTCGCTCGGCCGGTCAGCCGGTGTGCAGGATCCGGAAGCGTTCCGGGGCCGCCGGGTCCCGGTCGACGACCTGCACCGGCGGCCAGGCCCACTGCCAGACGCTGACGCCTGGCTCCCGGGAGAAGCGGATCTTCCCCCGGGTGCCCTCGACCGCGACGTGCGGCCAGGCCTCCGCGACGAGCGCCCGGGCCGTGCCGTGCGAGCGCAGCACCTCGGCCAGCACGGCAATCGTGTCGTACCCCTCGAAGGCGACGAAGGACGGCGCCGCCCCCAGCCGCTCGCGCAGCGCCGCGGCCACGCGGGTGCCGAGCGGGCCGAGCCGCTCCGGCAGGTAGCGCAGGAACGGGACCGCCGCGCCGTCGCCGCCCAGCAGCTCGGCCCAGTCGGTGAACTCCGGCTGCCCCGCCGGGGCGCCGATCACGACCTCGGTGAGCCGCGGGTCGCGGCGCACGGCCTCGACCAGCGGCACCGACGGCTCCGGGTGGCCGGCCAGCAGCAGGAGGGCCGTCACGCGGTGGCGGACCAGTTCGTCGCACACCTCCGCGGGCGTGAGCCCGCTCGGGTCCAGGTCGACGACGGTGCCGCCGCGCGGGGCGAGGTGGTCCCGCAGGATGCGGGCCCCGGACGCCCAGTAGACGGTGGGCTGGGCGGCCAGGGCGATCCGGCGGTGGCCCGCACCCAGCAGGAAGTCCGCGTAGGTCCGCCAGCCGTGGGACTGCGCCGGGCAGAGGCGGGCCACCCACGGCGTCGGCGTGTCGGTGAGCGCGTCCAGCACCGCCGAGGAGCAGAGGTACGGCAGGCCGAGGGCGTCGGCCCGGGCGGCGACGGCGCGGGCGACGACGCTGTGGTACTCCCCCGCCACGGCGGCCACGCCCAGGCCGGCCAGCTCGTCGACGGCGGCCGCGGCCCGCTCGGGATCGGCCGCGGTGTCCCGGACCAGCAGTTCCAGGGGTCTTCCGGCGATCCCGCCTGCGCTGTTCACCTCCTGGACGGCCAGTTCGATCCCGGCGAGCAGGTGGCGACCCGCCTCGGCCCAGCCGGGCCGGGTCAGCGGGGCGAGCGCGCCGATCCGTACGGACGGCCCGCCGGCCGGCTTGGACACGAGTGGCGCCGGCGGCGCGCTCGGTGACGACGTGTGCGATGACGGCGTCCTCGATGACGGCGTGTTCGATGACGGCGTGCTCGGTGGCGTGGTCATCCGTCGAGTCTCCCAGTGTCGCCCCGGTCGCGGTTCGCCAGGGTCGCGCAGGGCCCTCCGCCGCGGTGCGCGGTCACGGTCGCGGCCGCCCCGGACTCGACGTGCGGCGGAGGGCATGCACCGGCGCCGGAGCGCCGCCCGCACCGGGACGGGGACGAGCCGACCCCGCCGGGCGGCCCCGCCCCCCGCCGTCAGTGGCCGCGCAGCTGGCGGACGAGGGTGCGGGCGGCCCCGGCCCAGTACGGGTGGTCGAAGGCGAAGCCGGCGTCGAGCAGCCGGGTGGGGGTGACGCGGCGGCTCTTGAGCAGCAGTTCGCTCTCGGAGCGGAGGGTGAAGGCCCCCAGTTCGGCCATCCAGCGGGTGGCGGGCAGGGCGACGGGCATGCCCCAGGCGGTGCGCAGGGCGTGCATGAACGCGCGCTGCGGCAGCGGGTCGGGTGCGGCGAGGTTGACCGGGCCGGTGAGGTCCTCGCGGGCGATCAGGAACTCCACGGCGCGGGCGAAGTCATGGGCGTGGATCCAGGACACGTACTGGGTGCCGCCCGCGATCGGGCCGCCGACGCCGAGGCGGGCCAGCCAGGAGAGCGCGTCGAAGGCGCCGCCGCGTTCGGGGCCGAGGACGACCGCGGTGCGCAGCGCGACCTTGCGGGTGTCCGGGGTGTCGGCCCGGGCCTGGGTGTCCTCCCAGGCCCGGGCGAGGTCGACGCTGTACCGCCAGGAGGCCGGGGCGTCGGGCTCCTGGCCGCCGAGCAGGCCGTCCTGTTCGTCGTTGGGGGCGTCGTGGCGGTGGGCGTAGACGGTGGCGGTGCTCATCTGCAGCCAGACGGCGGGCGGGCGCCGGGCGCCGGCGACGGCCGCCCCGAGGATCTGGGTGGAGTCGATGCGGGAGTCCCACATGGCCCGCCGGTTCTCCTCGGTGTAGCGGCAGTTGACGCTGCGCCCGGCGAGGTTGACGACGGCGTCGCTGCCGTCCACCTCGGCCGTCCAGCGGCCGAGTGTCCGGCCGTCCCAGCCGACCTCGTTGGCGCGGCGGGGCCGGCGGGTGAGCACGACGACCTGGTGGCCGGCGGCGGTCAGGGTGCGGTCGAGCAGGGTGCCGAGGGCACCGCTCCCGCCGGGTATGACGATCTTCATGAGTTCCCCCTCGTGTCCTCATGTCCGGACTCGAGGGTAGCGCAGGAACTTGAACGCGTTCAAAGTGGTGCGGCGCAAGCCTCTGAGCAGCTGGGACCTACCGCTCGACGGAGAGGATCCGCCGCAGGGCGTCGCGCAGGGCACCGTCGGCGGTGGGCGGATGCGGGCTCCGCCAGGCGATGTGACCGTCCGGACGGACCAGGACGGCGCCGTCGGCGGGGAGGCCCAGGGTTTCGGCGGGGAGGCCGAGGGTTCCGGCGGGCAGCCGGTGGAGCGTGACGGGCAGACCGGCCGCGGCGGCCGTGTCGGCCTGCCGCCGCCAGTCGGGAGCGGGCGCGGAGGTGAGCAGGGTGAACCCGGACCCGACCAGGTCGAGGGTGGAGGCGGCGGCACCGGGCAGCCCGGCGAGACGTCGGTGCGGCAGTCGGCCGCCGGCGCCGCCCTCCGGGTGCTCTCCGGCCGGGTCGAGCGCCGGCCGGTCGGGGGCGGCGGAGTCGGGCGCGGCGTCGGCGTCCGAGTCGTCGGCGAGCACGGCGGTGGAGCGGTAGTACGCGGTGAGCAGCAGCTCGTCGTCGATCCGGTAGCTGGTGCGGGCCCGGGAGTTGGCGAGCGAGAGGTCGATGACCTGCCGGGCGACGGGGCGGCGTTCGGCCTGGTAGGTGTCGAGCAGCGCGTGGCCGGCGGGCCCGTGGACGACGGCGGCGAGCTTCCAGGCGAGGTTGTCGGCGTCGCCGATGCCGGTGTTCATGCCGTGCCCGCCGGTCGGGGGCGTGACGTGGGCGGCGTCGCCCGCGATCAGCACCCGGGAGCGGCGGTAGGCGTCGGCGAGCCGGGCGTCCAGGCGCCAGGTCTGGGTGTCGCGGACGGCGACGTCGAGGTCCGGCAGCCCGGCGGCCTCCCGGACCAGGGCGGCGAGGCGCGGGTGGTCCGCCCGCAGCTCGGCCACGTCCACGTGCGCGGGGTCGTAGGGGTGCTGGTAGATCCAGTGCCGGTCGTTGTCGACGGCGAGGAAGCCTCCGCGGCCGGGTTCGGTGAGGAAGTACGAGGCGCTGGCCCGGTCGGCGACGACCGCGCCGAGCGGCGCCTCGAAGCGGATGCTGAGGAAGTGTCCGAGGCCGGTCGGCCCCTCCAGGGCGATCCCGGCACCGGCGCGCACGGTGCTCGCCGCGCCGTCGCAGCCGACCAGCCAGTCCGCGCGGACGGTGTGGCGCTCGCCGGTGGTGCGGTCCTCCAGCAGCGCGTGGACGCCCTGGGTGCCCCCGTCGCCCCTGTCGCCCCCGGCGCCCCCGGCGGACTCGGCGGACTCGGTCGACTCGGCGAAGGAGACCAGTCGGGTACCGAACCGGATGCCGTCCGGGGCGAGTTCGCGGGCGCGGCGCAGCAGGAGCGCTTCCAGGGCGTCCTGCGGGCAGATCAGGCCCGGCGCGGGGGTGCGTTCCGCGCCGCCGTCGGGTGCGCCGACCAGGCCGGTGCGGACGAAGTCCGGGTCGACGAGGGTGCGGCCGCGGTAGAAGAAGACGTGCGAGGCGGGGAGTCCGGCCTCGCGGACGGCCTGCTCCAGGCCGAGGCGGCGCAGGATCTCCATCGAACGCGCCGACACGCCACGGGCCTTGGGGTGGTGGGAGGTGCCGGGGTGGGCCTCGACGAGCAGGTGCGGCACGCCGTGGCCGGAGAGCAGGAGGGAGAGGGTCAGCCCGACCGGGCCCCCACCGACGACCAGGACGGACGTCTCTGCCGGGAATCGCATGCACCGCTCCTTCGTAACGCCTAATAATTGATTTCGACGTTACCATGGGCGTGTACGGCAGACGATCGGACCAGAACGGACGGACGATGACCCAGGACCTCGACGACGGCAACCCGCGCGGCCTCCACTTCCTCGCCGACCTCGCCAACGCCGTCCACACCGACCCGGCGCCCGGCGCGGCCGAGCTCCAGGCGCTCCTGGAACACCACGGCGGCCCGCCGTTCCGGCTCACCGAGGCCGACGCCCGCGAGCTGAGCACGGCCGCCGCCCGCCTCGTCCACGTCCTCACCCTCGACGACGTGGACGAGGCGGCCGAGGCCGTCAACGCCCTGCTGGACGCCTACCCGCCCCGGCCCCGGCTCGTCCGCCTCCCCGGCCGCCCCTGGTCGCTGCACACCCAGGCCCCGCCCTCCGCCGGCCTGACCCACTGGCTGCTCTCCACCTGCGCCCTGGCCCTCGGCCTCTGGCTCGGCGACCGCGGCCGCTGCGCCTGGGGCCGCTGCGCGGCACCGGACTGCGAGCGCTTCTTCATCGACACCGGCCGCCGCACGCCGCAGCGGTTCTGCACCCCGCGCTGCGCCACCCGCGTCCGCGTCGCCGCCCACCGGGCACAGCGCACCGCCGACTGACGGGCCGCCCGCCCCCGGACAGCGGCGCCGTCCCGGGGGCCGGGCGGGCAGGTCCTCACATCCGCATCCGGAGCCGGCAGACCACCGCGTCGGTGTGCCGGCGCAGGGCCCGGTCGATGACCGCGCCCCGTCGGTTCTGCAGGGCGCGCTGCCAGGGGCGGACCGGTTCGACCTCGGGGATCAGTACGGTGAGGCGGTCGTAGGCGTGCTCGGCGGCGAGGCCGTTGACGAAGTCGGCGATCGGCCGGCCCAGGCGGCGGTGCTCGTCCGGGATCTCCACCAGCGGGACGCCCGGCTGCCACAGCTCCCAGTCCCGGCGCAGGGTCTCGGTCTCCACCGGATCGTGGACGACGGTGACGGCCATCACCTCGTCGCCCAGGGACAGGGCGGCGGACAGGCCGTCACGGGTGAGCCGGGTGATCGCGGTGACCGGGACGACGACCAGGCTGCGCTGCGGGGTGAGCGGCCCCGGGACGCGGCCGAGTTCCAGACGCGCGCCGATCCGCGCGTAGCTGCGGTGCACCGCCTCGAAGAGCAGGACCAGCAGGGGCAGCGCCAGGCAGATGCCCCAGGCGCCCTCGGTGAACTTCGTCCCGGTGACGACCAGGGTCGCGGTGCCCGTGAGCAGCGCGCCGAAGCCGTTCAGCGCCGCCTTCGCCCGCCAGCGGGCGGGCCGGTGCAGGGCCCAGTGGCGGACCATGCCGACCTGGCAGATCGTGAAGCCGACGAACACCCCGATCGCGAACAGCGGGACGAGGCTGTTGACGTCACCGCCGGAGCCGACCAGCAGGAGGGCGGAGACCGCCGCGAGGAAGAGGACGCCGTGGCGGTGCACCTGACGGTCGGCGCGCAGCGCGAAGACGTGCGGCAGGTGGTTGTCCCGGGCCAGCAGGTGCATCAGGACCGGCAGCCCGCCGAAGGAGGTGTTCGCCGCCAGGCCCAGCAGGACCACGGTCGCGAACTGCACCAGGTAGAAACCGGCGCCGTGGCCGAGGGAGGCGTCCGCCAGCTGCGCGAGGACGGTGACGCCCTCGACCGGCTGCAGGTGGAAGCGGCCGATCAGGACGGCCAGCCCGATCAGCATCACCCCCAGCAGCGCGCCGAGCGCGACCTCCGTGCGCTGCGCGCGCTTCACGCCCGGCGTGCGGAAGGACGGCACGGCGTTCGCCACCGCCTCCACGCCGGTCAGCGCGGAACAGCCGGCCGCGAAGGCCTTCAGCAGCAACAGCGCACCCACCGTCGTGGCGTTCTCCGTCAGCACCGAGGCGTGCCCGGCCGCCGCGGCCGTGCTCGCCGGCGCGTCCCGGAACAGGCCCACCACGATGATCGTCAGGATCGACAGCACGAACACCGCCGTCGGCGCCATGAACCAGCGGGCCGACTCCGCGATCCCGCGCAGGTTCACCGCCGTCACCAGCGCCAGCACGCCCAGGCACAGCCACACCCGGTCCCCGTACAGCCCCGGCACCGCCGAGGTCAGCGCCGCCACCCCGGCCGTCACCGACACCGCGACGTTCAGCACGTAGTCGATCACCAGCGAGGCCGCGGCGGTCAGCGCCGTCCGGCGCCCCAGGTGCTCCTTGGCCACCGCGTAGGAGCCGCCGCCGTCCGGGAACGCCGCGATCACCTGTCGGTACGACGCCACCAGCACCGCCAGCAGCACCGCGATCGCCACCGTCACCGGCAGCGTGAACCCCAGACCGTAGGCACCGGCCGCGGCCAGCACCAGCACGATCGACTCCGGGCCGTAGGCCACCGAGGCCATCGCGTCCAGCGAGAGCGCCGCCAGGCCGCCGAGCACGCTCAGCCGGTGCCGGTCGTCACCGCCCGGGTCGGCCGCCCCTGTCGCCCCGGCCGCGGCGGCCGTCCCGGCGGCGGCGTCCGGCGGCTGCGCTCCGGCGGCGGGGGCCGGGGTGGTTCTCTGGGACATCCGTCTCTCCATCGGTCGGGGGTCCCATGATCGTGAGGCCGTCCGGAGCCGCGGCGACGGATCACTGCGCTCCCTTGATGGCGACACCTGCGGTTTTGACGACACCTTGACGACACCGGGCGTGCCGCGGCCCGCGGGAGCCGCTCGTCCGCCGCAGTCCGTGGAGAGGTCGGCCGGCCCTCTCAGCGGGCCGGCGGGACGAGGACGGTGCGGTCGAACGGGCCGCCGTGTGCGGCGGCGTACGCGACGGCCTCGTTGACGGCGTCGAGGCCGAACGACCGGACCCGTTCGGGGGCGAGGTCCTGGGCGCCCGAGGCGAGGAGCCGGACGATGCCGACGTTCGCCGTCCGCGGATACATCCACTGACCGCGCACGGTGATCGAGTTGCGCATGATCCACGGGTAGGGAAGCGCGAGGTCCGCGCCGCCGAGCATGCCGACGCCGCCCATGAGGACGACGCGGCCGTACTCCCGCACCGTCATGGCCGCCGTGCGCGCCACCGAGCTGGGTGCGCCCGGCGGGAGCAGGTCGATCACCATGTCGATCGGGCCGTCGCCCGCCGCGGACATCGCCGCCCGGTCGCCGGGCTCGTCCCCCGTGAGCGGGACCGGGCACACGCGCGGGCCGAACCGGTAGGCGAGGAGGTCGAGCGCGGCCCGGTTGCGGCCCGGGGCGACCACACGGCCCGCCCCCATGGCGAGCGCGAGCGCGACCGCACTGCTGCCAAGGTTGCCGGTGGCCCCGCTCACCAGCAGCGTCTCGCCGGCTGCGAGTCCCCCGGCCAGCAGCCCGCCGTAGGGGGTGACGTGCACGCCGAGCGCGGCCCAGCGGGCCGGGTCCTCCCCCGCCGCCGCGGGCAACCGGAACACGTTCTCCGTAGGGACCCGCATGAGCTCGGCGAACGATCCGTCGTGCAGGTACCGGGCCAGCCGCGCGCCGCCCTCGCCGCGGGCGCTCCAGCCCTGGAGCGTGATGTCGGGCGTCAGGGCGTCGTCCCGCGAACGCACCGTGCAGTCGCACCACACCAGATCGCCGGGACCCAGCCGGGTGGCGTCCGGGCCCACGTGGACCACCCTCCCCACGCCGCCGATGCCGGGCACGACGGGAGGCACGAGCGGGTAGTTCCGCTCGCCGCTGAAGACCTCGGCCGCGTACGGGGCCACGCAGGTGGCGAGCATCTCGACGACGGCGTGCGGCTCACCCCCGCGGGTCTGGCCCTGCTGCGCCACGCCCGCACGATCCTGGACTGCCTGACCGCGGCCGAGCACGACCTCACCGGCACAGCCCCGCGGACCGAACCGGTGCGCCTCGGACTGTTCCTGAGCGCGGGCGCGGCCCTCCTGCCTCCCTCGCTCGCCCGCCTCGCGGCGACCGATCCGCAGATCACGGTCACCACGACCGAGGGCACCACGCCCGCCCTGGTCCGGGCCCTGCGTGCGGGTTCGATCGACCTCGCCGTGCTGACGTCCCGACCGCCCCACCGGCCCCCGGACGGCGAGTCGCCGCGCCTGCACGTCGAGACCGTCGCGGACACCGAACTGGTCGTGGCGGCGCCGTCCACCGGAGAGTTCGCCGGCCGCACCGCGGTGCACGTCGACGACCTGGTCGACGCCCCCTGGATCGCCGCCCCGCCGTCGACCGCCGAACCGCTGCTCGGCGTCTGGCCCGGGCTTCCCGGCCGGCCGCACATCGTCCACTCCGCGCGCGACTGGCTGACGAAGCTCCACCTGGTCGCCGGCGGCTTCGGGGTGACGACGGTGCCCTCCCGGCTCGCGCCGATGCTCCCGCCCGGGGTGATCCTGCTGCACGTCGAAGGCGCACCACCCGAGATCCGCCGGGTCCTCGTGGCCCGTCTCCCCGGCCGCCCGGCCCCGGCGGTCACGGCCGTCACCCGCGCGATCGTCTCGACCGTCTGACACGTGGCGCCGTCGGATCCGGAGGGAGACCTCGGCGCCGCCCTCGGCGAGGAGGCCGGCAGGGCGCCGGCTCCTCGCGTCAGGGTCGCGTCAGAGTCGTCTCAAGGACGCCGGGCGGCCCGCCGAGCGGGCGTCAAGGAGCGCTCTGCGCAGAGAGATCCGGTGCTTCGCTGGACGGCGTTCCCCGTCCCCGTCGACGGCCGCCCCGCTCCCCCGGGAAGCGGCTCCGGAAGGTCCCCGAACACCGATGCGCCGCTCGGCCCTCACGCCACCCGACACCACCACCGACGCGGCCGCGCCCCGGCCCGATCGGTTCCGCCGCCCGAAGGGGCCGGGTACGGAGCCGACGCCCCCGCATCCGGGCCACCGCCCCGGCCCGTCCCGGACCGGCCGGCGCCGGCTGATCACCGGACGCCAGCTCCGGGAGGCCCTGCCGGCCGCGGTACGCACGTTCCACCCGCGCACCATGGCGAGGAACCCCGTCATGCTGGTGGTCGAGACCGGCTCCGCCCTCACCACCCTCACCGCCCTCCTCCACCCCGGCGTCTTCGCCTGGATGATCAGCTTCTGGCTCTGGCTCACCGTGCTGTTCGCCAACCTCGCCGAGGCCGTGGCCGAGAGCCGGGGCAGGGCCCAGGCCGACTCCCTGCGCCGGGCGCAGGCCGGCACCACCGCACGCCGCCTCCTGCACTGGCGGGGTGCAGGACGGGCTGCCGCTGTCGTCCTCTTCCACCCCGCCCGCCTCCCCGTCCATGCCCACCACCGGGCGCGTCAGGGACCGGCGGAGCCAAGGGGGCGCCGGAACATCAGGGCGTGCACCGTGAAGCGGGATCCGTCGAAGTCCGCCCGGCCGGCCGCCCGCCGTTCCTTCAACAGGCCCAGCATGGTGTCCTTGTGCTCCGCGTAGGTCAGGAGCGGGATGTCCATCTCGAAGATCTCGAGCGTGTGCGTCTCATAGCCGCGCCCGGTGAGCTGCGCGACGGTCCGGGGGATGTCGGCGAGCGAGGAGTGCGCCATGAGCAGGATGCCGCCCGGTGCGAGGAGCGTGTCCATCCGCTCGACCACGGCGTCGTACATCGCGCGGCCTCCCTCCTTCGCGACGAGAGCGGTTTCCAGGCCGTCTCCCCTCGCATAGCCGGGGTCGTGCGGCAGGTGCGGCGGATTCGTGATCACCAGGTCGAACGTGCCGTGCGGTGCGTAGTCCTCCACCGGCGAGGTGACACAGGTCAACCGGGTGGCGTCGAGACCGTTGGTCAGCACGTTCGCCACGGTCTGGGCCGCGGAGGCCGGGTTGATGTCGAGGGCGGTCACCCGCTTGGCGCCGGCTGCGAGCAGGGCGACGCTGTAGAGGCCTGAACCGGCCCCGATGTCCAGGGCGTTGACGCCGTTCAGGTCGGGAGCGTGGTCACCGTTGAGGGCGGCGATGAGGCTCAGCCCGCAATCGGTGGGGAAGAGGACCTCGGCGGGGTCCTCCACCGCCAGTTGCAGACGCATGCCACGGAACTCGAAGATCCCGCACGAGGGACGGGACTGCCACAGCGAACCGCTCTGGCCGGCGGGCAGGGTGCGGCGCCGCGGCAGCGTCCGGGTCGGAGCGTGGGTCATCGCGGTGTGGACCTTTCGGGTTGGGGAAGCGGCTGGCGGGGTCCGAGGAGCGCAGGCGTCCGGGACTCCGGCGGATCAGGGACCGGTCGGCGCTTCTCGGGATGTCGTGACGCCCGGCCCGTCGGGCCGGTCAGTCGGCGAGGGCGGACAGCACGGTGCGGACGGCGTCGTCGGCGATCCGCCGGCCGCGAAGCTCCGGGACCAGGCCTTCGACGTAGCCGAAGTTCCAGGCGAGCCGGCCGTGACTGGTGGTGGCGGTCGCCACGACGGCGCCCACCACCGAGATGCCCGTGACGAACTGTGCGTCGGAGACGCGCCACGAGCCGACCTGTTCGGGGAACTCGTGGCGTCCGACATTGGACAGACAGAGGTTGATCGGCCCCTTCTCCTCCATGAACCGCATGAACGCCTCGCTGTCCGCCGTCGACTTCGGCCCCGCCCAGCGCGGCAGGCTGAGCATGGACAGGTGCTCCCGGCGCCTTCGCCGTCGCACCAGGTCCTGGCTGATCGCCCGGGCCGCGGGCCACAGGGACCCGTCCGGCTCGTAGCGGACGCGGGTGGGCACCGTGGCCACGAAGGTGCCGACCTCGTCGGGGGCGACGGCCGGATCGAGGTCCCCGCGGAAGTCGACCGGCGAGCCGATGGAGAACCACGTGCTCGGCGGGGCTCCGGCGTCCCGCGCGACGGCCGTGACCATCGCGGCGGCCAGGGCCCCGTGGACCGTGGTGCCGTGCCGCCTGGCCGCCAGCACCAGTTGTTCCAGCTGCTCGGCGGTCAGGAGCCGGTGCACCATCCGCGTGCGCCGTTGCCCGAAGGGGACCGGGCGGCTGGGGACGACGCGCTGGGCGGGGTCCCGCCGGGCCGCCTGTCGGTCCCGCAGCATCATCAACCCCAGCCCCGCGGCCCCCGCCGGGCCGCGGTGGCGGCGCGGGAGGAGGTCCTCCGTCGCGGGCAGTGCCCGCCACGAGGCGGCGTGCGGCGGCGTACCGGCATCGGGTTGCGCGGCGAGCTCGATCCACTGCCTCAGCAGGGACAGGCACGTCCTTCCGTCGGCGATGCAGTGCGAGGCCGTCAGCACCAGGTCGTGGACGTCCCTCTCACCGTCCGCGCCGTTCCGTCCCGAGGTGATCACCACTGCGCGCAGCAGTGGCCCGGTACGCCAGTCGACGCTCCGCGCGAGCTCGTGGTCGTTGACCTCGCGCTCCCACCGCGCGTCGGCGGCGGGATCGTCCGCCGCTACGTCGACGTGCCGGAGCGGGATCCGCCGCCCGTCCACCGGCACGAACACGGGGTCCGCTCCGGTGCCGCGGTCGGCGATCGCGACGCGCAGCAGGGGGTGCCGGACCTGGAGGACGTCCAGCGCGCGGCGCAGCAGCGACGGCGGCAGGTGTCCGTGCACACGGACCCGGGCGATGACGTTGAGGGGCGAGGTCCGGTCGGCGATCCAGTACCAGCGCTCCAGGGGGCTGAGCTCGCGCCGGACCTCGATCGGTTCGGCGGCCGGGATTCCGGGGAACGTGAGGGCCTGCACGGTCTGCCGGACGAGGACGCCGCGGGGCACCGACCGGAAGTAGGCGTCCCGGGCCAGCCGCCGGCCGCGGCGGTCCTCCTGGGCGACGTCGCTCGCGGCGTGGGACGCGGCCACCATCGCCCTGGTGCGGTCGCGCCGCCGCCCTTCGTAGACGCGCAGGGCCGACACCGGGTCGTCGGCCGTCGCGGGCTCGGTGAGGGTGCGGGCCAGGACGACGGCGTCCTCGATGGCCATGGCCGCCCCCTGTCCGAGGGTCGCCAGCATGGGGTGCGCCGCGTCCCCGAGGAGCGTGACGGGGCCGTCTCCCCACCTTTCGAGGAAGGTCCGGTCGTGGGAGGGCACGGTGAGGACGTCCTCCGGCGGCGTGGCCTCGATCACCGCGCGCACCTCGTCGGCCCAGCCGGCGAAGGACCTCCCGAGGGCGTCCTTGACGCGGTTGGCGCCGTCCCCGCCGGCCGGATCCCCGACCGTGGGCAGCGCCGCCCACCAGTAGCAGCGGCCGTGGCCGATGTCGATGAGGCCGAACCGCCGGCCCCTGCCCCAGTAGTGGCGCACGCTTCCGGTGGTGACGCGCGGGTGCCGGAAGGAGGCGATGCCCAGCCGGTAGAAGTAGCCGCTGTCCCGCGGCGCTTCGGGGCCGGCGAGCTGGCGCCGCACGACCGAGTCGAAGCCGTCGGCTCCGACCAGGATGCGGCCGCTCGCCGAACGCCCGTCCGCGAAGCGGACGGTGACACCGGCGTCGTCGGCCTCGAAACCGGTGGCGGCCGCCCCCAGCTGGACCGGGCAGTCCGCGGCCTCCGCCAGCAGGGCCTCCTGGAGGTCCGTACGGCTGAGGCAGACACTGGGCGCGCCCACTCGCCCGCAGGCCTCCTTGAACGGCAGGTCCCTGATGCGCCGGCCGCGCGGGTCCGTGATCGTGAACGACTCCACGGTCTGGCCGCGTTTGTCCAGGCCGAGGTCGATGCCGAGGGTGGCCAGGGCGGTGACGGCGTTGCTCATGACCGACATGCCGGAGCCGGCGGCGCGCAGCTCGGTGGCGCGCTCGTACACCTCGACGTCGATGCCGACGCGCCTCAGGGCGACCGCGCAGGTCAGACCGCCGATGCCGGCGCCGATGATCAGGGCTTTCACGGGGGGCTTGGGTGACACTCTTCCTGCCTTACCGTGCGGTGGGGACGGCGTCGGTTCGCAGGAGGTCCGCGACGCTTCGGGCGACGTGTGCCACGTACGGTTCCTCCATGATCGTCAAGTGGTCGCCGGGGACGCCGACGACGTGGATCCGCCCGCCGGTCATGTCGCTCCAGCCGTTGCAGGGGTCCTGGTGGCGGCTGCGGGCGGCACGGTGCATGGCGTCGAGGACGGCGGGCAGCGGCTCCGTGGCGCGGATCAGCGTGAGGTCGTGGTCCTCCAGCGGGGGCCGGTAGGCCAGCGCCGCCTGCCAGTTGGCCCGGTAGACGCGGAACAGCCGGCGGATCAGGGCCGGGGAGCTGCCGGCCGGCAGGACGCCGCGCTCGCTCGCGACGCGGGCCATGAAGGCGAACTTCTCCTCCGGCGAACGGAGTCCGTCGGGAATGGCCCGCGCGGGCGAGTCGCTGCCGTCCCGCAGCCAGAGCAGCTCGTGGAAGAACCACTCCAGCACGGCCTCCTCGCGGTGCGGAGCGCGCGGCCCCCGGGCCAGTGCGGTGGTGTCCAGCACCAGCAGGCGGGTCACCTCGTCGCCCGCCGCCCGCAGCCGGCGGGCGATCTCGAAGGCGACGAACCCGCCGAAGGACCACCCCCCGATCGTGTAGGGGCCCTGCGGCTGAACCCTCCGCAGGGCGGTGAGGTAGCTGTCCGCCAGCTCCTCGACGCTACTCAGCGGTGTGGTGCCCGGGTCGGCGCCGGCAGCCTGGAGCGCGTAGAGCGGCTGGTCGTCCGGGAGGTGCCGGGCGAGGCGGACGTAGCAGAGGACGTTGCCGCCCATCGGGTGGACCATGAACACCGGCGGACGGGTGCCCTGCGGACGGACCGGCACCAGCGGGTCGTACGAGGCTCTCGCCCCGCCGTCGCGCAGCCGCTCCGCGAGCCCCGCACAGGTGGGTGTCGCGATCAGCTGCGCCAGGGGGATGTGCACCCGGTAGCGCTGTTCGATCCGGCTGACCAGCCGCATCGCGGTCAGGGAGGTGCCGCCGAGCTCGAAGAGGTTGTCGTGCACCCCCACCGCGTCCAGGGACAGCGCGTCCGCCAGCATCTCGGTCAGGGCCTGCTCGTACGCGTCGCGCGGCCCTGCGTCGAGGGTGCGGACCGGGACGGTCAGCGGCGCGCGGCGCAGTGCCGCGTCGTCCCGCTTGCCGCTGGGGGTCAGCGGGTACCGGGTGACCCACTGCAGGTGGGAGGGGACCATGTGGTCGGGCAGGGTCGCACGGAGGTGCTCACGGATGGCGGCCAGGTCCTCGTCCGTGCCCTCGCCGAGGAGGAAGGCGGCGAGGAAGACCTCGCCGTCCTCGCGCCGGCGGGCCACGACTGCGGCGTCGCGCAGCCCGGGGTGCCCCGGTGCCAGGGCGGTGGCGGCCAGTTCCACCTCCGCCGGCTCCACGCGGAAGCCGCGCACCTTGACCTGGGTGTCGGCACGGCCGAGGAAGACGACGTCGCCGCCGGGGAGCAGCATCCCGAGGTCGCCCGTGTAGTACAGCAGGCGGTCGGCGTCGGCGAAGGGCTGCGGGAGGAAGCGCTCCTTGGTCAGGTCCGGGCGGCCCTCGTAGCCGTCGGCCAGGCAGGCGCCGCCCAGGTGGATCTCGCCGCGGGCCCCGGCCGGGACCGGACGCATCCGCTCGTCCAGGACGTGCACCTCGGCTCCGTCGATGGCCTTGCCGATCGGTGGCAGCACGGGGAAGGCCGCCGGGTCCCCGGTCATGGTGAACGCGGTGACGACGTGCGTCTCGGTCGGGCCGTACTGGTTCTCCAGCACCACCCCCGGCAGTCGGGCGCACAGCGCGCGGACCTCCGGGGTGACGCGCAGCTGCTCGCCGCAGAGGATCAGCACCCGCAGGGCCCGCGGGGTGAATCCGGACGTGGCCACGGCTTCGGCCAGTTGTTGGAGGGCCACCGGCGGGAGGAAGGCCTGCTCGACGCGCTCGCGGTCGAGCAGGCGCAGCAGGGCGGGCATGTCGCGCCGCTCGCCGTCGCCGGCCAGGCACAGCGTGCCGCCGGAGCACAGGGTGGAGAAGATCTCCTGGAAGGAGATGTCGAAGCTCAGCGGTGCGAACTGCAGGGTGACGCCGCCCGGGACGGCGCTGGGCGCCGGCCCGTTCTGCCAGGCGACCAGGCCGGCCAGGGTGCGGTGCGGCATGGCGACGCCCTTGGGGGTGCCGGTGGAGCCCGAGGTGAACAGGACGTACGCGGTGCTCCCGGGGGCGACCCCGGCCTGCCGCTCGGCCACCGTGACGGTGGGGCCACCGGCTCGGGCCTCGCCCGCCGGCACCGGTGTGGTCGCCGTCTCGGCGGGCAGCAGCAGCGCCGGGTCGCCGGCGAGGTGGGCGTGCGCGGACCCGGCCACGACGCGGAAGGGCCGGGCCTGCTCCACCATCGTGGCCAGCCGGGCGGCGGGGTAGCCGACGTCCATCGGGACGACGGCGCATCCGGCCCGCAGGACGCCCAGGAGCACGGCGACGGTGCGCGGGGAGCGCTCCATGGCGATCCCGATCCGGGCGTTCGCCGGGGCTCCCAGCGCGCAGAGCCGCGCGGCGACATGCCCGGAGGCCTCGGCGAGGCGCGCGTAGGTCCACCGTTCCTCGCCCATGACCAGGGCGGTCGCGTCCGGAGTCCGGGCGGCCCGGTCGGCGATGCGCGCGACGACCGTGGGGTGCTCACCGGCCCGGGCGAGCCTCGGCCGGGGGGCGAGGAAGGCGAAGTCCGTTTCACCGTGCGGCTGTTCCAGCATCCGACGCAGGATGCCCAGGTAGGCGGACGCGAAGAGGTCCCCCTGTTCGGCGGAGAACGTCGCGCCGTCGCAGTCGATCCGCAGCCACATCCCGCTGCCGTCCGGTTCGGTGACCGCGTTCACCAGGAGCCGGAGGTCGTTCTGCTCCCAGGTGTCGAACGCCGTCAGCCGCAGGTCGGGCAGGCGGATGACGTCGGCGAGCTGATGGAAGTGGACGTGGTTGAAGGCGGTGTCCACGACGGGCCCGCCGTGGTCCTCCTGGATGGCGCTCAGCGGGTAGTGGCGGTGGGGGTGACCGTCCTGTTCCTGGTGGAGGCCTTCGCGGGCCACCTCCAGCCAGCTCCGCCCTCCGGTGCCCAGCCGCACCGGCACGGTGTTCAGGAACAGCCCGGCGATGCGCTCCGCCCCGGCCAGCTCGGGCCGGCCGTGGGTGATCAGGCCGGTGGTCACCTCCCGGGTGCCGGCCAGCGCGGCGAGCGTCAGGCCGTGCGCCGCGAACAGCACGGACTTCACGGGCAGGGCGTGTTCGGCCGCGAAGTGCCGCACCTGCTCGACGAGGGCGCCGGGAAGGTCGACCCGCCGCGAGGCGGGCCTGGCGGCGCCACCGGGCCTGTGCGGTGCGAACGCCTCGATCGGCAGGGGCTCGCAGCCGGTCAGCTTGTCCCGCCAGTAGCGTCGGGTCTCCTCCGAGCGCAGGGCGGTCTGCTCCTGGCGCACGTGGGTCGCCACCGAGGGAGGCGGGGTGTCGTCGACCGGGCCGATGTCCAGGCCGAGGCCGTGGGCGTAGTCCTGGAGCAGTTCCCGGAGCAGGGTGGCGACGCTGCCGCCGTCCAGGAGCGCGTGGTGGAAGCTGAGGACCAGGTCGACGGTGGAGGGCCGGATGTGGGCGCGGAACAGGTAGAGCGGCGCCCGGTCGAACGCGTACGGGTGGTGGCGGCGTTCCTCGACGTGCGCGCGCACCTCGGCGTCGGCCGCGGCGTCGTCGAGCGGACGCAGGTCGACGGTCTCCAGGGCGCCGTGCACGCGGGGGTGGACGACTTGGAGCGGTTCGGGGCCGGACAGGTCGAAGGCGGTTCGAAGGGCCGGGTGCCGCGCCGTCAGCCGGTCGAGGGCGCGGCGGAACTCCTCGTCGTTCCAGGGCATGTCGAGGGTGTACCGGAACACGTCCCGGTACCTGGCCGAGGATTCGTGCCTGCGGCTGTGGAAGAGCAGGCCGAGCTGGAGCCTGGTCAGCGGGTAGGCGTCCTCGGCGTCCCGGAGGCGTGCGCGGTCCACGTCGGCCACGAGGGCGAACGGAGCCGGCAGAGCTTCTGTCCCGCTCGGGTCGTACTCGACGGTGCGAACGGCGAGGCCGGCCACCGTCGGGTTCCGCAGGAGGTCGGTGAGCGAGAAGCGCAGGCCCCGGGCCTCCGCCTCGGCACGCACCCTGAGCGCCAGGATGGAGTCGCCACCGAGGGTGGAGTAGTCGTCGTGGATCCCCACGGCCTCATGGCCGAGCACGCGGGCCCAGACCTCGGCCAGGACGGCCTCGGTGGGATTGCGCGGCCGGCCGCCTACGGCGTCCCCGAGGGTGTCGTCCGGTGACGGCAGCGCGGCGTGGTCGGTCTTGCCGTTGGGAGTCAGCGGGATCCCGTCGATCCGGGTGAACGACGCCGGGACCATGTGCACCGGCAGCGTCCGCCCGAGCCGTTCGCGCAACAGCGCCGTCCCGATCCGGGTCTCGGCGACGTAGTAGCCCGCCAGCACGGTTCCCCGGTCGTCGGGGGCGGTGCGGCCCACCACGACGGCGTCCCGTACGCCGGGGACGGTGCGCAGGACGGCGGCCACCTCGGCGGGCTCGACGCGGTGACCCCGGATCTTGACCTGGTCGTCGAGACGTCCGAGGTACTCCAGGGTGCCGTCCGCGAGCCAGCGGGCCAGGTCCCCGCTGCGGTAGAGGCGGCCGCCCGGTACGAAGGGGTCGGCGCCGAACCTCTCGGTGGTCAGCTCCGGGCGGCCGAGGTACCCCCGGGCGACACCGACGCCGCCGATGCACAACTCGCCGGCGACCCCGACGGGCTGCGGGAGGTCGTCGGCACCCAGCACGTACAGCCTGGTGTTGTCGATCGGCCGGCCGATGGGCACCCGCGCGACGCCGCGGGCGGAGCCGCCCGGGCAGTCGTAGGACGAGACGTCGACCGTGGCCTCGGTCGGGCCGTACAGGTTCACCAGCCGCACCGGGTGCTCGGCGCCGGGCTCGCGGCCGCACTGCGCGGCCACCCGGTCGAACTGCTCGAGCCCGGCCGCGGGCAGGGCTTCGCCGCTGCAGAAGACGTGCCGCAGGGTCCGAACGCCCTCGCGGGCCTGCGCGGACTCCTCCAGCAGGTCCAGGAACGGACCGAGCATCGACGGGACGAAGTGCACGGCCGTGACCCGGTGTTCGCGGATCGCCCGCAGGACCTCGCGCGGGTCCCGCTGGCCGCCGGGTGGCAGCATCGCCACGGTCGCGCCCTCGACGGCCCACCAGAACAGCTCCCACACCGAGACGTCGAAGGAGACCGGCGTCTTCTGCAGGAGGACGTCCCGGTTCCCGAGCGGGTAGCGGCGCTGCATCCAGGCGAGGCGGTTGACCACGCTCCGGTGCTCGACCATCACGCCCTTGGGCTGTCCGGTCGAGCCGGAGGTGTAGATGACGTAGGCGAGGTCGCGGGAGGTGGCGAGCGGCTCGACCGGTGCTGCGCTGCCCACCAGCAGGCCGCCGATGCGTCGCACGCCCGCCTCGCCCGCGGGCAGGCCGGTGGGCGCGTCGTCGTCGACGATGACCACCTTGGCGCGGCTGTCGCGCAGCAGGAAGCCCACCCGCTCGGCCGGATGCCCGGGGTCCACCGGTACGTAGGCGCCGCCCGACTTCAGGACGCCGAGCAGCGCGACCAGCAGCTGCGGCCCCCGTTCCATCATCACCGCGACCCGGTCGTCCGGGCCGACGCCCTCCGCGCGCAGGGCCCGCGCGAGGCGGTTGGCCCGCGCGTCGAGTTCGGCGTAGGTCAGCGTCTGCCCGTCCACGGCGGTGACCGCGGTCCGGTCCGGGTGGCGGGCGGCCCGTGCCTCGAACAGACCGTGCAGGGTCGCCTCGTCCGCGAAGGGCACCTGCGGGCCGCGGGCGCGCCCGACGGTGAGGTCCCCGTGTTCGGCGGTGGTCAGCATGGGGATCTCGCGGAGCGGGTGGTCCAGCAGGTCCAGACCGCGCGCCAGGAGCGTGGTGAGGTGACCGGCCACGGACGCGACGGGCAGGTGCTCGTCGAAGACGTCACGGGCGTAGTCCAGGTCGACACGGATCTCGGCCGTGTCGTCGAAGGCGGACACCACGACGCCCAGCGCGTCCTGGTCGTGCGAGGGCGCCATGAGCGCCGTCCGCCGCTCGAATCCGGGGATCCGGTCCGGCCTGGGCCAGTGCATGTAGGAGAGCGTCACGTCGAAGAGCTGCCCCGCGGTCCGGGCCGGCCCGGACCGTGCCCGCAGGACCTCGCCCAGCGAGAGCCGCTCGTGACGCCGGAGCGCACCGGTCGCGTCCCGGAGCTCGGCGAGCAGGTCCCGCAGGGTCCGCCCGCCGTGTGCCGCGACCCGCAGCGGCAAGGTGTTGGCGAACTGCCCGAGGACGACCTTGTGCCGCTCGGTCGGACGGTTGAGGAAGGGAACCCCGAGGACCACCTCCCCGCTTCGGTGCAGGCGCGTCAGGTACGTACCGAGCACGGCCGCGACGTAGCCGAACGGCGAGAAGCCGGCGGCCCGGACCCGGCCGACGAGGGCACCGTCGATCACGAACGAGTGGCGACCGCGTCCACGCGGCCCCCTGTCCGTCGCACGCTCGAACAGTGCGGGTGCGACGCCGTCGAGGTAGTCCCGGTAGAAGGCACGGTCACGGTCGCCGTCCGCGCCGGCGTGGTGGGCGGCGTCCTCCTCGACGAACGCCAGGTAGGAGGGCGCCCCGCCGGCGCTCCGCTCCGGGTCGCAGCGCTGCGCCCGGGCGTAGTCGAGGAGGATCTCCTGGCCCAGCCGGTGGAGCGTCCAGCCGTCGGCCACGATGTGGTGCGCCTTGACGTGCAGATGCGTGACGTCCGGGCTCTCCAGCAGCAGTGTGGCTTCGACCAGCGGGCCCTGCGTGAGCGGCAGGGCGCCCGCCATCGAGCGGCGCATCCACTCGGCGCAGGCCGCCGCCGGCTCGGGTTCCCGCGACAGGTCGACCACGGCGACGGGGGCGGCCTCGTGCGCCACCCGCTGGGACGGGATCCCGCCGCTCTCCTCGAAGCGCAACCGGAACGTCTCGTGGCGGCGCAACGCGCGCGCGGTGGCGGCCGTGAGCCGGTCACGGTCGACCTCGCCGTGCAGGCGCTCGTGGAGCACGCAGTTGAACTGCGGTGACTCCGGCGCCTGCGCGCCGGCGGACCAGAGGTCGCGCTGGTACGCCGACAGCCGGTGCGGGGCCTGGTCGTTCATGCCCACGTGTCGGGGTTCCCTTCGAGCCGGACGGGGATCTCGCGGTGCCCGTTGAAGATGATGGAGGGCAGCGGGGTGAGGTGGTCGGGTGCGACGGCGAGGTCGAGCCCGGGGAAGCGGGAGAAGAGCGCCGGGAGGGCGATGCGCCCTTCGAGACGGGCGAGTTCGGCGCCCAGGCAGTAGTGGGGTCCGTGGCCGAAGGCCAGGTGGTCACGGGTGGTCGCGCGGGTCACGTCGAACCGGCCGGCGTCAGCGCCGTGCACCGCGGGGTCGCGGCCTGCTGCGGCGTAGTTGATGACGAGGGCGTCGCCACGTGCGAAGGTCATCCCGGTCGTCTCGTCGTGCAGGTCCTCGGTGGGGAAGCGCAGGATGAAGTTGGCGACCGGGGCCTGGTGGCGCAGGGTCTCCTCCACCACCTGCTCCCAGCCGACCCGACCCGACACGGCCAGCTCCAACTGGTCCGGGTGGGTGAGGAGGTTGACCACGGCGTGGTCGAGCATGCAGGCCGTCGTCCCATAACCCGCGCCGAGCAGCATCAGGATGCTGTCCGGCACTTCCTGATCGCTCAGCAGGCCCTCACGGTGGGTGTCGAGCAGGGTGGTGGCGAGGTCGTCGCCGGGGTGCTCGGTCTTGACGGCGATGAGGTCGTCGGAGAGCCGGGCCACCTCGGCGGTGATGGCGGCGGCCTGCGCCGCGGACAGGTTCGTCTCGAAGACGCTGTCGTTGACGGCCTGGAACCCGTCGTACATGGTCTCCGGCAGGCCCACCAGCGCGGCGACCGTCAGCCACGGCAAGCGGGCGGCGAAGTGTGCCCGGAGGTCCACGATCCCGTCCGGGGCGGCTCCGGCGGCCTCGGCGAGGCGGTCCAGCAGCTCGGAGACGGTCTCCTCGATCCGCGGGGCGAGGTCGCGTACCCGGCGGGCGGTGAAGGCGGGCACCAGTGGACGGCGCAGCCGACGGCGATCGGGGCCGTAGGCCGTCTGGACGGTGCGGATCTCGATCCAGATCTGCAGCGGCCATCCGGAGGGGAGGTCGCCGCCGAGATAGGCGGGCCAGTGCAGTCGGGCGTCCTTGGAGACCCGGGGGTGGACCAGCAGACGCCGGACGAGGCCCGGGTCGGTCACCGACCACGCCGGCACACCGCCCGGCAGTACGACCCTGGCGGCGGGCCCCAGCGCACGCAGCGCCGCGGTCTCGCCGTGGATGTCCGCGGCACCGCTGTCCAGGGGGAAGGGACAGCGGCTCGGGAGGGGCATGGAGGACAAGGGTGGTGACCTCGTTCGTCGGGACGATGTGGATGAGCGGCCGTCCGGGGTGTGTTGCGTGCTCGTGGACCTCGCCGGGCGCTCGTGATCGCGGGTGCCAGGCGAGGCGGCTCCACCACGAGGGCGCGAACCGGGGCCGCCGCTGTTGGTGTGCGACGGCCCGAAGCGACCCCGCCCTCCGCCGAGTGCCCGGCTCGCCCATCGGGCGTCGAGTCGAGCTGTCACCAGGCGAGTTGGGATGCGCGGGCGGGGTCACTTCGGGCCCTCATCGGTGAGGCCTGACCGCACGGTCACGGACGCGCGCGGTCAGGCCGGAGCCCGTTCCGCTCAGACGTGCCCGAAGAACAGGCTGCCCGGTGCGTCCGGGTTGTCCGAGAGGAAGTGCTCGCGCACCGCACGGATGAACTCGTGGCGCGAGATCGCGCCGTCCCCGTCGGTGTCCAGCTTGATGAACGTGTCCATCGCGTCAGGCGCCTCGACGCGCCACACGTCCTTCAGGAACCGGGCGAACTCCTCCTTGCTGATCTCGTTGTCACCGTTGACGTCGATGACGTCGAAGACCACGTGCCCGGCACCGTCGGCCAGGTTGATCCGGCTGGTGTCCATGCTGGCGAGGCGGTTGGCCAGGACGAACTGGTCCTTCGCCAGCCGGTCCTGCTGAACGCCGGCGTGGCGCAGGATCTCCAGCCAGTACGTCTGGAAGAAGGAGTGGAGCGCCCTGGCGCGGCGGTCGTCCTTGCCGAGCTTGTAGGCCTGGATGTAGCGGTCGGCGAGCTTCTGGTAGTCCGACCAGTCCACGTAGCCGTCGTTGTCGGCATCCATGCTGTCGAATGTACGTTCGAGCTTGATGGTGATGACGTCCTGCGTGGCAGTAGCCATGTCACGTCCTCGCTTGTAGGGGGTGTGCACGATCGTGCACGATCATCATTGGTTCGCCCACGGGCGGAATTCAACGCGACGGGGCGGCCCGTCCCGCGTTTCACTCCTTCGAGCGGCGTTACCTCGCCAGCATTGACACAGCCCTCGCGCCGCGGCCCGCGCCGCACCAAAACCCTGTGTTCATCCCGGATTTGATCGCCGGCTCCCCCTACTGTGGGGGCCGCCCCCCTCCACGTCCTGCCGCCAGGAGGAAGTTCGTGTCGAATTCGTCGGCCCCGACGCCACCCGCAGGCCGGGCCGTGGTCATCACCGGCGCCTCCTCGGGCCTGGGGAAGGCCTGCGCGCTCCAGCTGTCCCGGGTGGGCTTCCACGTCTACGCCGGAGTCCGGCGCCCCGAGGACGGCGAACGGCTGCGCGCCGCCGCCACCGGACGACTCACCCCCGTGGTCCTCGACGTGACGGACGAGGAGTCGGTCCGGAACGCCGTGCGCGCGATCGCCGAGCCGGCCGGCACGGCGGGGTTGTACGGGCTGGTCAACAACGCGGGCATCGCCGTCACGGCCCCGCTGGAATGCGTACCGCACGAGCTGATGAAGCGTCAGATCGAAACCAATGTGATCGGTCAACTGCTGGCCATCCAGAGCTTCCTCCCCCTCCTGCGAGCCGGAGTCGGACGGATCGTCAACGTCACTTCGGGCCTCGGGAACGTCGCCATCCCCTACCTCGGCGCCTACGCAGCCGCCCAGTTCGCCAAGGAGGCCCTCAGCGACGCGCTGCGCCGGGAGCTCGCCCCGCAGCGGATCCCCGTCGTGGTGGTCCAGCCCGGCGCCGTCCTCACGCCGCTCTGGGGCAAGATGTCCGACGAGGGGAACCGAGCGCTGGAGAGCGCCCCGGCGCCGGTCCAGGACCTCTACAGCGGCACGTTCCCACGGTTCATGGAGGCCAACGAGACCTCGGCCAGGACCAGCCGCACGACCCCCGACGACGTCGCCCGGGTGGTCTTCCGCGCCCTGGTCACCAAGCGGCCCAGGACCCGCTACGGCGTCGGCCGCGACGCGGTCGGCAGCCGCGTGCTGGCCCGGCTGATGCCCGACCGGGCGATCGACCGGATCCTCAACGGCATCGTCACATCCGCCCGTTGAACACGAGCTGCGCGAATCCCCCCACACAACACCACGAGAGGAAAGTCGGAATGACCACGTCGCAGGAACTGAAGGACCTGTTCACCCACAGCCTGGACCTGCTGTCAGAGGCGAGGATCGAGGAGTGGATCGACCTCTTCGCCGAGGACGGAATCCTCGAATTCCCCTACCCGGCCTGGGGTCTGCCCTCCCGCATGCAGGGCCGGAAGGAACTGCTCGCCCAGATGACGATGTTCCGTGAGCAGCTGAAGGTCGACTTCTCCGAACCCGAGTTCTACACCGCCGACGCGGACGACCTGGTCATCGCGGGCTTCACCGGCGAGTGCACGCTGCTCGCCACCGGCGGCCAGTACCTCCAGACCTACCTGTCGGTGGTCCGCTTCGAGCAGGGCCTGATCGCTCTCTACCGTGACTTCTGGGACCCCTGGTCCGTGATGGCGGCGGCCGGCGGCGAGCTCGCCTGGAAGCAGCTGTTGCCGACGATGGCCCGGGGTTGACCACCCCGCTCGCCCCCTCCCTCCCCGCGCATGTCCGCGCCCATTGCATGTGAGCCACTACCCCGCCGCGAAGGGGATCACCATGACCGAACCGTCAACGACCGCACCGTCAACGACCGAACAGTCGGCGACCGCCATGGACGAGCTGTGGAAGCTGGTGTACACCAGCTTCCGGTTCCCGTTCCTGCACGCCGCACTACGCCTGGAATTGTTCGCCCTGCTCAGAGAGCGGCCGGGCAGCACTCTCGACGAGATCGTCGCCGCGCTGGGGCTGGAGGAGCGTGCCGGTCACGTGTTGCTGCTGGGATGCTGCGCGTTCGATCTCGTGCGCAAGGACGGCCAGGCGTACTACAACACCGCCGCGACCGATCTGGTGGCAGGCGATCCCGGCGAGTTCATGCCGGTCATCGTCCGCTACACGCACGAGATGTTGTACCGGCCGATCGGCTGGCTCTACGAATCGCTGGTGCACAACGACAACCTGGGGTTGCACCGCGAACTCCTCGCCGGCTCGTCGGCGACCACGCTCTACGAACGCCTGGCCGAGGACGAGAACCTCGAGAAGCTGTTCACCGCCATGATGGAGCACCAGAGCCGCTCGGCGGTCGAGGACCTGGTCAATGCCCTGGACCTCTCGCCGTATCGCCGTGTCCTGGACGTCGGCGGGGGCACCGGTACCAATGCCATCGGCTTCGTCCGACGCTGGCCCGACCTCCGGGCAACCATTCTCGAACTGCCGAACGTGGCGAAGACGGCGAACGACCGGATCGCCGAGGTCGGCCTGTCCGAGCGGATCCGCGCGGTCGGAACCGACGTTCTGCAGGACGAACTCCCCACGTCCCACGACTGCGTCCTGTTCTCCCGCTTCCTGGAGATCTGGTCTCCGGAGCAGGTCCGCGACCTCTTCGAGCGGGCCTACCGGGCGTTGGAACCGGGCGGTCACCTGGTGATCGTCACCTGCGCCCAGGAGGACGACGAGACCGGTCCCGTGCACGCCGCGTTCCTGTCGGCGTACCTCCACACCGTCGCATCGCCCGAGGGCCGCACCTACACCCCGCGGGAATTCGAGCAGTGGTACACCGAAGCGGGTTTCGAGCCGCTGGACCGCCAGACCTCCGGGCGGTTCGACGTCGTTCTCCGCGCCCGCAAGCCGGTGTCCGGCTGAGCCCGACCTCACCGGGATGACCCCGGGTGTGCGGTTCCGCTCGTTCCGCCGGACTTCTGCGCGACGGTGGCGGCCGCCAGGGGCCCGGTGGGGTCCTCCTGCCGGGCCGACGGGCCCCTTGCCCCCGGCAGACCGACCAGTACGCGCCTAGGCTGGTCAGTGGCGTCGGGCGAGGCACGGAGGATTCCTTGGGCAGCGATGCGGAGCAGTCCGCCCCAGTGCCGAAGCTGCGGCTGGACGAGCTCCTGGACGAGCTCCAGGGCCGGTTGGACGCAGCCCGGGGTACCCGCGACCGGGTGCACAGCCTGTTGGAGGCCGTGCTCGCGGTGGGCCGTGATCTGGAGCTGGCCCAGGTGCTGCGGCACATCGTGGAGGCGGCGGTCACCCTGGTGGACGCCGAGTACGGCGCGCTCGGCGTGATCGGCGAGGACCAGCGGCTCTCGCAGTTCATCCCGGTCGGCGTCACCGACGGCCAGGTCAGGCTGATCGGCTCGCTGCCGTCCGGCCACGGGGTGCTGGGTGAGCTGATCCGCCACCCCGAGCCGCTGCGGCTCGCGCGGATCTCCGAGCACCCCGCGTCCTACGGCTTCCCGGCCAACCACCCGCCGATGGGCACCTTCCTGGGCGTGCCGATCCGGATCCGGGACAGGGTCTTCGGCAACCTCTACCTCACCGAGAAGCGCGGCGGCGCCGAGTTCGACGCCGAGGACGAGTCGGTGCTCGCGACCCTGGCCGTCGCCGCCGGCGTTGCGATCGACAACGCCCGGCTCTACGCCCGGGCCCGGCAGCGGCAACGCTGGCTGGAGGCGAACGCCGAGATCACCCGCAGCCTGCTCTCCGGAAGCGGGGAGCAGGAGGTGCTGGACCTGCTGCTCGCCCGGGCCACCGAGATCGCCGGCGCGGATCTCGCCGTCGTCGCTCTGCCGCTCGCGGACACCGGTGAGCTGGGGGTGCGGATCGCGGTCGGTCTCGGCGCGCAGCAGCACCGCGGGCTGGTGCTCCCGGTGGAGGGCTCGTTCGTCGGCGCGGCCGCGCGCACCGGCGGGCTCGTGGTGAGTCCCGACGTCCGGAAGGACCCCAGGATCACCGTCGGCCCACCGCGCTGGCAGGGCCTGGGTCCCGCGGTCGCGGTACCCATCGGCACCTCCGAACGCGGGATCCGCGGTGTGCTGATGCTGGCCCGGGCGGCGGGCGCACCGCTGTTCGAAGAGGGGGAGTCCGGGCCGCTGCTGGGCTTCGCCGGCCAGGCGGCGGTGGCGATGGAGCTCGCCGAGCACCGCCGGGACTCCGAGCAGATCACCCTGCTGCGGGAACGCGACCGGATCGCCCGTGACCTGCACGACCTGGCCGTCCAGCGCCTCTTCGCCACCGGGATGACCCTCCAGGGCGCCACGCGCTTCATCGAGCACCCCGAGGCCACCGATCGGGTCCTGCGGGCGATCGACGACCTGGACGAGACCGCCAAGACCATCCGCGCCACCATCTTCGGCCTGCGCCTGCGCGAGTCGGGCCCGGCGGCGGCCGGCCTTCGGGCCCGGCTCGTCGAGGTGGCCGAACGCGCCGCCCGCGCCCTCGGCTTCGCCCCGGCCCTGCGGATGACCGGCCTGATCGACGTCACCGTCCCCGCCGACATCGCGGACGCCGCCGTCGCCGTCCTGGAGGAGGCCCTGTCCAACGCCGCCCGCCACGCGCAGGCCGGTGCGGTCGGCGTGTCGGTCACCGCCGGACCCGAGCTGGTCGTCGCCGTCACGGACGACGGCGTCGGCCTTCCCGAAGGAGGCCGCCGCAGCGGCCTGGCCAACCTGGCCGACCGCGCCGCCGCTCTGGGCGGCACCTTCACCGCCCGCCGCCGCCCGGAGGGCGGCACCGCACTGGAGTGGCGGGTGCCGCTGCCGAAACCCTAGGCCTCCCCCTCCAGGACGTCCCCGGCGGGCAGACGGGGCGTGGGGGCGCCCTCGGGACCGTAACCCAGGCGGATCAGCATCTGGACGTAGCCGGGGGGTCGGCGCGGATCGCGGGTCTCCCAGCGCAGGTGGGGCCACTCCATCGCCTGGTGGAGCAGGGAGGCGCGGACGCCGTGGACAGTGGCGGCGAGCAGGACGTGTTCCAGGCCGATCCCGGCGCGCAGCCAGTCCGTCGGGGTGTCGCGTTCCGTCGTGAGCACGGCGATGCGCGGCTCGTGTTCGAAGGTGGCGGGCGTCCGGTGTTCGGCGGGGCGGATGGCGGCGAAGTCCCGCATGGGCAGCTGACCCATGCGGTCCTGGGGGCCGAGCGCACCGGCCGGGATGCCGTAGGGCGGCACGTTCCCGCTGCGGATCCAGGCCCGACTCTCCGTCCGCTGGGCCTCGTCGGTGGTGTTGCGGCGTTCGGCCTCCGCGGTGAGGTGGAGCAGCCGGGCCGTCTCCTCGTGGTCGGGCAGCCGGAGGGTGGTGTCCTCCGTTCGGGCGACCGCCACGAGGTGGTCGAGTACCGCCGGCGCGAGGGGTTCGTCGGTGAAGGGCGTGCGGACGGAGTGGCGGTGCCAGATCGCCTCGTAGAGCTCCTCCGTGCCGGGCAGCGCCGCCGAAGCCGGGGTGTCGAGGCCGACGGCGGCGAACAGGTCCGGCTCGGCCGGGTCGGGGAGCAGCCGCACGTCGGGGGCCCAGCCGAGGTGGCGGGCGGCGATCCGCAGGTTGAGGACGGCCGCTCCGACGGAGATGTGCATCGCCCGGCCCCGGGGGTCGGCGGCCGGGACGGCCCGTTCGCGGGCGGCACGGACCTCCAGCGTCGAGGTGTCGGGCTGGAGTCTGAACCGCCAGGGCTGGCTGTTGTGGATCGAGGGCGCGGCGACCGCCGCGGAGACGAGCTTCTCCAGTGCGGCGGCGTCGAGGGTGAGGGTGGTCATGGCGCTCTCCGGGGACGGGGCGTGGTCAGCCGGAGCCCGGCCCGCCGCGCAGGACGCCCAGGCGCTGCCGGTACTCGTCGGGGTCGATCTCGCCGCGGGCCAGCCGCTCGGCGAGGACCTGTTCGGGGGTGGGACGGTCCGGGGTGGGCCGGTCCGGGGTGGGCCGGTCGGTGGCGCCGGTGGGCGGCGGGGCCGTGGGGTGGTGCTGGGTCGTGCGACCGACGTACCTGACCAGGGCGACCACACCGACGGCCAGGAGCGCCCAGAAGAGCAGCATGCTCACGGTCATCAGGCCGATGCCCCAGCCGTTCATTCCATGGTCGTTCCAGTACATCATCACGGGCTCCTCGGCCGGTGGGTGAGGCTGCTGCTGCCTCACCTCCACCGTGCGGCCCGGTCCCGGATCCGCGCTTGGGCCTATCGGTCCGATCGCCGGGGTCCGACGGCCGTGATCGCGGCGCTCACTGCGGGCGCTGGTGGTGGTGCTCGGGCTGCTCCGCGTGGGCGGCGAGGACGGCGGCCTGGAGGCGTCGTTCGACGCCGAGCTTGGCGAGCAGGCGCGAGACGTGGTTCTTCACGGTCTTCTCGGCGAGGTACAGCTCCTGGCCGATCTGGCGGTTGGTCTTCCCCTCGCCGACGAGGGCGAGGATCTCCCGTTCACGCGGTGTGAGACCGGCGAGGGCCGCGTCCGCCTCGCTCTCCTCGTGGTGGCGCAGGCTCTCCATCAGCTTGCGGGTGGTAGCGGGATCGAGCATCGACTGGCCGGAGGCCACCGTCCGTACCGCGCTCACCAGGTCCGCGCCCTTGACCTGCTTCAGCACGTAGCCGGCCGCGCCGGCCATGATCGCGTCGAGCAGGGCGTCGTCGTCGTCGAAGGAGGTCAGCATGAGACAGACCAGGTCGGGCATCCGGTCGCGGAGCTCCCGGCAGACGGTGACGCCGTCGCCGTCCGGCAGGCGGACGTCGAGGACGGCGACGTCCGGGCGCAGCGCCGGTACCCGGGCGATGGCCTGCGCGCAGGTGCCCGCCTCGCCGACGACCTCGATGTCGGGCTCGGCCTCCAGCAGGTCACGGACACCGCGCCGGACCACCTCGTGGTCGTCCAGCAGGAACACCCGTACGGGCTGGGGCGTGTCCATCTCCTGGCTCCCTGGGTGTGCGCGGGCGGCGACATCACCGATTCTGCGCGCCCGGACCTGCCCGCGCACCGCGGTCGGCCGCGCGGTTCGGCGGCGACCGGTCTGCTCAGGCCGCCGCGGCGAGCCGTAGTTCGACGCCCACGACTCCCGGGACGGAACGCACCAGCCGTGCCAGGACCGGCGCGGAGAGGGCGTCGGGCAGGTCGCCGGACAGGGTGATCCGGCCGTTCTCGGAGCGGACGTCGGTGTTCACGGCGGCGGCCGGACCGAGGGTGGCGACCAGCTCGAAGCGGACCCGGTCGGCGAGCTCGCGGTCGTCGTCGAGGTAGACCTTCAGCAGGTCGCCCCGACTGACGATGCCCACCAGGTAGTCCTCGTCGTCCACGACCGGCAGCCGCTTGAGGTGGCCGCGGGCCATCGCCCGCGCCGCTTCGTTGAGCGGGCTTCCGGGGTGCACGGTGACCGCCGGGACGGACATCATCCGCCCGGCCGTCAGGGCGTCGGCCCGCTCGCCGTCGCGGTCCCGGGCGGTGAGCAGGTCGGCCTCGGAGACCACTCCGACCACCCGGCCGTCGCCGGTCAGCACGGGGACCGCACTGACCCGCCAGCGCTGCAGGGTGTCGGCGACCTCGCGGAAGTCCGCACCGCGGCCCACGGCCACGACCGCGTGGGTCATCACGTCGGCGACGGTGCTCGGTGCGCTGATCACGATGACCTCCTAGGACGCCGCGCGGTAGGCGCGGGGGTGTTCCACGGCCGGGGCGGTGTCGTCCTCGGTCCAGTCGAGGGTGTGATGGACCGCGACCACTCCGTCCACGGCGCGGCAGAGCTGCTCGGCGATCGGGATCAGGCTCCGGCGCGGCAGCCGCCCCGTCAGGGTGACCACGCCGTCGTCCACCGCCACCTGGACGTCATCGGGGGCGAGCCAGAGGGTCTGGCCGAGCACGTCGTGGGCGATCTCGTCCCGGATGGCCGCGTCGTGGCGCAGGAAGACCTCCAGCAGGTCGCGGCGGCTGACGATGCCGACCAGACGGCCCACCTCGTCCACCACGGGCAGACGCTTGACCTTGTGCTTGTCCATGGCCCGGGCGGCCTCGGGCACCGACCAGCCGGGCCGGGCGGTGACGGCGGGGCTGGTCATCAGCCCGCCGGCGGTCTCGGCCTCCGCGCGGGCGCGGTCCTTCGCGTCCAGCCAGCGGCCCGGAAAACGACCCTCCGGATCCGGCAGCACGGCCTCCTTGCGGAGCAGGTCGGCCTCGGACACCATGCCCAGCGGCCGGCCCTGATCGTCGATCACCGGGATCGCGGTGATGTCGTTGCGGTGGAACAGTGCCGCGACCTCCTTGAACGCCGTGTCGGGCCTGGCGGTGACGACCTCGTGGGTCATCACGTCGTTGACGCTGCGGTGCTGCATCGTCCTCACTCCTCCTGAGGTGGTCCCGCCTCCAATGTCCGCTCGTCGGAGGGCGCCGGACAGGGCCGGACGGTCCATGCCGCCGGGTACGGTCGGCCCAGGACAACACTGCCGAACGGCGGGACGATGGGACCCCGAGTCCCGCTGGAGGCAGCCATGGCGACGGACGTCACGACGGCCACCGGCGAACGCCGACCGAAGCCCCGGCCGGGCCTGCTGACGTTCCTCGGCGGCGTGGGCACCGTCACCGGCAGCAAGTTCCTGGTCGAGACCGACCGCGCCCGCCTGATGATCGACTGCGGCCTGTTCCAGGGCCTGGCCGAGCTGCGCCGCCGCAACCGGCGCCCGCTCCCCCTGGACCCCGCCGACGTCCAGGCCGTCGTACTCACCCACGCCCACCTGGACCACTGCGGGTACCTTCCCCGACTCGAAACCGGCACCACGAGGAGACCGCCGCGCGCGAGTGGTTCGCCCAAGCGCTGGAACGCACCCTGGCTCGCGGCGGCACCGTCGTGATCCCGTCCTTCGCCGTCGACCGCACCGAGGTCGTGCTGCACCAGCTCACCGAGCTTCGACGCACCGGCCGACTACCGGCCGACGTCCCCGTCTACGTGGACAGCCCGATGGCGCTGGCCACCCTGCAGATCTACCGGGAGGCCTTCGCCGACGGCTCCGCCCGTACGGAGGCCGGGCGGTCGGGCAGGATCGGAGGGCGGGAAGGTGTCGCGAGGCGTGCCGGACGCCCCGCTTCGCGGTGGTCACTCCCCCTCGGCGACCGCCGGGCGCCGTAGCCGCCGCAGGTAGGGGTCGAAGGACGGCCGGCGTTCCAGGCGGACCCGGGCGTCCACGCAGACGGCGCCGTCCGGGCGGACGATGACCGGGTTGAGGTCGGCCTCGACGACCTCCGGGAAGTCCTCGGCGAGCCGGGACAGCCGGGCGAGGACGGACCGGACCGCGGCGAGGTCCGCGGGCGGTGCCCCGCCGGTTCCCGACAGCAGCGCCGCGCAACGGAGCTCGGTGACCATGGTGGTCAGGTCGCGCTCGCTCAGCGGGGCGAGCCGGGCCGCCCGGTCGGCCAGGACATCCGCGGCGGTGCCGCCCATGCCGAGCACGACGAGCGGGCCGAAGACCTGGTCCTGGACGACGCCCGCGAGGAGCTCGATGCCGGGCGCGGCCATCGGCTGGACCACGGCTCCGGCCAACTCCGCGCCGAACCGCCGAGCGAACTCCCGGTACACGGAGCGCACTTCGGCATCGGTGGCGAGACCGGTGCGGACGGCGCCCAGCGCGCTCTTGTGCACCTGACCGGGCCAGTACGCCTTCAGCGCCGCCCTCCCCTCGTGCCCGAGCCGGCGCAGTCCCCTCGCGGCTGCGACCGCCGCGTGCTCGTCGCGTGCCCACACCGAGGTGATCAACGGCAGCCCGTAGGCCTCCAGCAGGTCTGCGGTCGACAGCGGATCGAGCCAGCCGCCCTCGGGGTGGACGGCGAGGTAGCGGTCGACGAGGCTGCCCGCAGTGCGCCGGTCGCAGTCGGGCGGGTCCGCCTCGGCGGAGGCCGGTTCGGCGAGCCACCGGGCGCGGTCCCGGGCGTGACCGAGGGCACGTGCCGCAGCGACGCTGTCCGAGTAGACCGGCAGCACGCCCCCGTCGGCGCACGTCCGATAGCACACGGGCACCTGCTGGTCGAGCAGGACGGCGGCGATCGGGATGCGGCGCCGGGCCGGCCCCTCGAGCAGGGCGTACACCGGATCGCGGTCGGGGGTGACGCCGAGCGCCGTCGGCACCAGGCACACCAGGATCGCGTCGATGCCCGGCTCACGCTCCAATGCCCTGAGGAGGTGGGTGAGTTCGACCGGGGTCACCGCCGCCGTGGTGTCCACCGGGTTGCGCACGGAGGCACCGGGTGGCAGCAGGTCAGCGAGGCCTACCGGGAGTTCCGGCAGGAGTAGCCCGGCATCGGCGCAGGCGTCCGCGGCCAGGATGCCGATGCCGCCGGCGTTCGACACCACGGCGACCGCACCCCGCGGAGCGGGCAGCGGCTGGGCGTGCAACAGGGCGGCGGCCTCGACGAGTTCATCGATGCTTCGCGTGGCCGTGATGCCGGCCTGCCGGAACAGCGTCTCCCGGGTGACGGTCGGCGTGGCGGCGGCCGCGGTGTGCGAGGCCGCGCCACGGCGGCCGGCGGTGGAACGTCCGGCGTCCACGGTCAGCACCGGGATCGTCCGGGTCACCCGGCGGGCGGTGCGGCCGAAGGCGCGCGGGCTGCCGAAGGACTCCAGGTGCAGCAGCGCGAGGTCGGTGCGGTCGTCGGCCTCCCACCACTGGAGCAGGTCGTTTCCGCTGACGTCGTACTTGTCGCCGAGCGAGACGAAGCTCGACACCCCGATGCCCAGCCAGGCCAGCCGCTGGAGCAGGGCGATCCCCACGCCACCGCTCTGCACGGCGATCCCGGCGCTGCCGGGCCTGGGGAACGCGCCGCCGAACTCGGCGTCCAGCCGGACGGCCGGATCGGTCTGGGCCATGCCCAGGCTGTTCGGCCCGACCACGCGCATGCTGTGCCGGCGGCAGGCCCTCATCAGCCCGCGGGCCTGGTGCGCATCGAGCCCGGAGGTGAGCACCACCAGCGCGCGCACCCCGACGGCGCCGCACTCCTCGGCCACCTCCGGGACGGCGCCGGCGGGTACGGCCAGCACGACGAGGTCCGGCACGGCGGGCAGCGCGCGGACGGATGGGAATGCGGGCCGGCCGTCGATCTCCCCGGCGCGCGGGTTGACCGCCCACACCTCGCCCGCGAAGCCGGCCCGCCGGATCCTCGCGAGGACGGTGCGCCCCACCGAGCCCGACCGCCGGGACACCCCCACCACCGCGACGGAGGCCGGCCGCAGCAGCCCCGCCAGACTCGCGACATCGGCACGGCGGCCGCGTTCATCCACGGCCGAGCGGTACCGCTCGTCACGCTCGTCCAGCGGCACCCGGATCCTCACCTCGCCCTGCGCGTAGCGGCGCTCGACCGGCAGCCCCAGGTCGGCGAAGACCCGGTGGACGGCCCGGTTGCCGAACAGCGTGTCGGCCTCGAAGAAGCGGATCCCGCGCTGCCGGGCAGCGTGCACCAGGTGCTCCAGCAGCAGAGTGGCCGCGCCCCGGCCGTGCCAGCGATCGGCCACCACGAGTGCCAGCTCCGCCGTCTCCGGGGGCTCGTCCAGCACCTCGCAGTCCGCCTCGCCGACCAGTTCCTCCCCCGCCCAGGCCCCGAACCCCAGCAGGCCGGACCGCGGAGGCCCGCACAACCGGTCGGCGGCCTGCTCGGGTGCGTTGCGGCTGACCCCGAAGAACCGCATCCGACGGCTCTCCTCGGACATCCCGGCCGTGTGCAGGTCGAGGACCGCTCGGTGATCGTCGGGGCCGAGCGGACGGATCTCGACGGTGGTGCCGTCGGCCAGCAGGGCCTCGGCGGTGCTGTGCGGCTGCTGCACGGTGGACATGGCGGATCTCCTCGGCCGTCGCCGTTCTCCCCCTTCAGCTTCCGCTCCCACCCTTCGTTCCGGGAGGGCCGACCGGCCCAGCCAGGGGGCTCCGGTCCTGCGGCAGCCGCGCTCGACGGCCCCGGAAACACACCGACCGGACAGCGGGCTGGACGTGGCGACGCGCGGCCCGGCGGCGCGGTGCGCAGACTGGGAGGCAGGCCGGTCGGCACGGAGGTGGTGAGGTGGCAGCGCACACCACAGAGGGCTATCCGGTCATGCCGGACCCGTGGACCCTCCGCTACCGGGGCTTCGACCCCGCCGAGGAGGGGCTGCGGGAGGCCCTGTGCGCGGTCGGCAACGGCTACGTGGTCACCCGGGGCGCCGCACCCGAGTCGGTCGCCGACGGCGTCCACTACCCGGGGACGTACCTGGCCGGCTGCTACGACCGCGCGGAGTCGACGGTCTCGGGGCGGGTGGTGAGCAACGAGGACCTGGTCAACTGCCCGAACTGGCTGCCGCTGACCTTCCGCCCGTCCGGCGGCGTCCGGTTCGCCGGCCCGCCCGCCGAACAGACCCTGGAGCTGGACCTGCGCCGGGGCGTGCTGACCCGAACGGCGCTCGTGGTCGACGGCCAGGGGCGGCGGACCCGGTTGGTGCAGCGCCGCCTCGCCAGCCAGTCCCGCCCGCACCTCCTCGCCCTGGAAAGCACGTTCACCCCGGAGAACTGGTCCGGTCGGCTGGAGGTCCGCTCGGGTCTGGACGGCCGGGTCGCCAACACCGGCGTGCACCGTTACCGAGGGCTCACCGAGCGCCACCTCACCCCGGTCGGGCAGGGGGTGGACGAGGACGGGCTGCTCTGGATGGAGGTCGGCGCGGCGAACTCTCCGCTACGGATCGCCCTTTCCGCCCGGACGCGTTCGGACCGAGCGCAGGCGGCCACCGAGTGCCGCGAGGGCTGGACGGCCCACCTCCTCACCGTGGACGCCGAGTGCGGCCGGCCGGTCACGGTCGAGAAGACCGTGGCGCTGTACACCTCACGCGACCGGGCGATCGAGACCCCGCTGCGCGCCGCCCGGCTGCTCGCCGCCGAGGCCGGGCCCTTCGAGGAGCTGCTGTCCGAACACGCCCTGCGCTGGTCGGAGTTGTGGCGCCGCTGCCGGATCGAGGCCGACTTCGACGGCATCGCCCCGCTGCACCTGAACCTGTTCCACCTGCTCCAGACGTACTCCGAGCACTCCGTCGACCTCGACGTCGGCATCCCGGCCCGCGGGCTGCACGGGGAGGCCTACCGCGGCCACGTCTTCTGGGACGAGTTGTTCGTCCTGCGGCTGCTCAACCTCCGCTTCCCCGAACTCGCCCGCGCCGTGCTCCGCTACCGCCACCGCCGGCTGGACGCCGCCCGCCGGGAGGCCCACGAGGTCGGGCTGCACGGGGCGATGTACCCGTGGCAGAGCGCCGGCGACGGCCGGGAGGAGTCCCAGCAGCTGCACCTCAACCCCTTGTCCGGCCGTTGGCTGCCCGACCACAGCCACCTCCAGCGCCACGTCGGCTCGGCGGTCGCCTACAACGTCTGGCAGTACTACCAGGCCACCGGGGACCGGGACTTCCTCGCCTCGGCCGGCGCCGAGACGCTGCTGGAGATCGCCCGGTTCTGGTCCTCCGCCGCCACCTACGACCGGAGCCTCGGACGCTGGTCGATCCGCGGTGTGCTCGGACCCGACGAGTACCACGACGCCTACCCCTGGGAGGACCGGCCGGGCCTGGACGACAACGCGTACACCAACGTGCTCGCCTCCTGGGTGCTGGCGCGGGCCCAGGACGCCCTGGACGTCCTGCCCGCCTACCGCCGCGACGAGCTGCGCGAGCGCCTCGGCCTCGACGCCCTGGAACTGGACCGCTGGCGGGAGGTCGGGCGGCACCTGTACGTCCCCGTCCACGAGGGCGTCCTCAGCCAGTTCGCCGGCTACGAGCGGCTCGACGAGCTCGACTGGACGGCCTACCGGCGCCGCTACCCCGACCTGCGCCGCCTGGACCGGATCCTGGAGGCCGAGGGCGACACGGTCAACCGGTACAAGGCGTCCAAACAGGCCGACGTGCTGATGCTCTGGTTCCTGTTCTCCGCCCGTGAGGTCCGCGACCTGCTCCGCCGCCTCGGCCGTCCCGCCGGGCACGAGCTGCTCCGCCGCACCACCGACTACTACCTGCGGCGCACCGTCCACGGCTCGACGCTCAGCTCGGTGGTGCACGCCTGGGTGCTCACCCGCTCCGACCGCCGGGCCTCCTGGCGGTTCTTCCGCGACTCCCTGGTGGCCGACCTGCGCGACAGCCAACGCGGCACCACGGCGGAGGGCGTTCACCTGGGTGCCATGGCGGGCGCGGTGGACCTGCTGCAGCGCTGCTACACCGGTCTGGAGGTCCGCGAGGACGCCCTCTGGCTCGACCCGCACCTGCCGTCCGCGCTCGGCCGGCTGGAGCTGGACCTGCGCTACCGGGGCCACTGGGGTCTCGGGGTCGCGGTCGACCGCCGGTCGGTCACGGTGAGCCTGCGCGAGGACCGCGAGGAGCCGGTGGCGATCCGTCTGCGCGGCACGCAGGCCGTGATCCGGCCGGGCGAGACCCGCCGTTTCCACCTGTGAACGCGCCCCCTCACCGACGCCCGGACCAGCGCGGTTCGACCTGCTCCCAGGCCGACTCCCAGTCCGCCTCCGCCAGCCGCTCCAGCCGGTGGCGCCGCAGTACGAAGGCACCCTCCACCGTCAACCCGAGCACGGCGACCGTGCCGAGTCCGATCACGACGCTGTCCGACAGGATCCGCTCGGTCCCCTTGGGCTCACCGGCCGGCATTCCGGCGTCGTCGAGCCGGATCGGGACCGCCGCCCCGGCGGGGGTACCGACCGGGACCGGAATGCTTCCGGTTCCGGGGCCGGCCGGGTACGTCCAACCGGCCGGGGCGTGCGCCTGCGAGCTGCCCGCCCGCAGGCCGTCCGACAGCGCCGGCCCCGTGGTGACGGCGGTGACGGTGTGCCGGTGCCGGGCGGTCTGCTCCGCGGTGTGCGCCTCCGCGCGGAACACCGCCAGTGCCGCGACCGCCGCCACGACGAACGTGGCGAGGACCGTCACGGCCAGCCCGGTCACCAGGCGGCTGTACGCCCGGTCGAACGGGCGGCAGAGCGGATTGCGGTCCAGGCCAGCGGCCCGGCGGACATGCTGCCGCAGGGTCGTGCGGGAGGCCGGTTGCCTGTGCGGGGTGGCTGCGACGGACATGACCGCCTCCTCCGGGCCGGGGTGGCATGGCTCTCGTGGATCAGTCTTCCGGGCCCGCGTTCGTCGGCCGAGGGCCTGACGGCCCTGGTGCCGGGCCCGAAGGGTCCCTCACCGCGGGCTCACTCGTCCCCAGCCGGGCGGCCGGGGAACCGCCGCCGACCACGGGGCAGCACGGGAACCGGACGGACGACCGGGCGAGCGGCGCGCGCCCGTCCCGGCTGTGGCCGCTCCGGCGAGTTGCCCCGCGACGACGTCGGAGTCCTCCGCAGACCGACCGCCGGGGCCGAACGGTCCCGGGTCAGGGGCCATCCGGCCCCTGACCCACTCCGCAGGCGGTGGTCCCCTGGAGGTACGGACGGCCGGGCCGCCCCCGGCCCCCGCACCGAACCAGGGAGGCCGGCATGAGAGCCGCCGTGGGAGACCGCATCATCGTCCAGGGCACCAGGCCGGGCGCGGCCCGCAGGGACGGCGAGATCGTCGGGCTGCACCACCCGGACGGCAGCCCGCCGTACGACGTGCGCTGGTCCGACGACGGACGGGTGACCGAGTACTTCCCCGGTCCGGACGCTCGGATCCACCACTTCGAGCACGAGGACACCTCCGCGCCCGCGCCGCCAGCCCTGCACCTCTTCGCCGACTGACGGGCGCCTCCGCCGTGCCCCTCTCCACCCGTGGCTCCGACACCGTCTCCGGCCTGACTACTACCGAGGCCGCACGGCGACTCGCCGAACACGGCCCGAACGAGATCACGGCCGACCGTCGCGTGCCGCTGTGGGCCCGGGTCTCCGCCCAGCTGCGCGACCCCCTGATCACGGTGCTGCTCGCGGCCGTGGCGCTGACGCTCGCCATCGGCGACCGACCCGACGCGGTGGTCATCGCGCTGGTGGTCACGGTCAACACGGCCGTCGGCGTCGCCCAGGAGGTACGTGCCGAGAGCGCCGTCGCGGCGTTGTCCCGGCTCTCCTCCCCCGTCACTCGGGTCCTGCGCGACGGCGGGCAACGGACGGTGCCCTCGACCGAGGTGGTGCCGGGCGACGTGGTGGCGCTCGCCGAGGGCGACATCGTGCCGGCGGACGCCCTGCTGACCGAGGCCGCGGCCCTGTTGCTCGACGAATCGATGCTGACCGGCGAGTCCCTCCCCGTGGCGAAGGCGGTCGGGGCCGGGCGCCCGAGCGACGGCACGGTGCGGGCCGGGACGGTCGTGCTGCGCGGCCGCGCCCTCGCCGTGGTCACCGCCACCGGTTCGGAGAGCGCACTGGGCCGGATCGCCGCACTCTTGCGGCCCCGGCCCGAACCCACGCCGCTCCAGCGGCGGCTGGCCGGCCTCGGACGGATCCTGGCCGCTGTGGCCGTCGGCCTGTGCGCGGTGGTCTTCCTGCTCGGCCTGCTCCGGCACCAGCCCCCCGGCGAGATGGCGGTGGCGGCGATCAGCCTGGCCGTCGCCGCCGTTCCGGAGTCCCTGCCCGCGGTCGTCACGCTCGCGCTCGCCCTGGGCGCGCGCCGGATGGCCGCCCGCCACGCCGTCGTCCGGCGGCTGCCCGCCGTGGAGACGCTCGGCTCGGTCACCGTGCTGGCGACGGACAAGACCGGCACCCTCACCCAGGGCCGGATGGTGGTCGAACGTCTCTGGACGCCGCATTCGGCCGCCACCGTGACCGGCCTCGGGTACGGGCCGACCGGTGAGGTCCACCTCGACGGGGCTCCGGACGGCGAGGTGCGGGCCCTGCTCACCGCCACCGCCCTCTGCAACGACGCCGCCCTGCACCCGCCGGCCGACGGGGACGGCGAGTGGCGGGCGCTCGGCGATCCCACCGAGGCCGCCCTGCTGACGGCCGCCGGCAAGGCGGGCCTGGACCACGAGCGGCTGCGGGCGGACCTGCCCCGGGTCGCCGAGACGCCGTTCGACAGCAGCCGCAAGCGGATGAGCACCGTCCACCGCAGGCCCGACGGCGCTCCGCTGCTCTGCCTCAAGGGCGCCCCGGAGGCCGTCCTGGACCCCGCCGTCCTGGCCGAGCCCCCGGAGCTGCTGGAGCGGGCCCGGCACGCGGCCGCCGGTCTCGCCGCCGAGGGCTTCCGGGTGCTCGCCGTGGCCGACCGGCGGCTCGACCACCTGCCCGACCCTCCCGGGGAAGCCGAGCACGGGCTGCGGCTCCTCGGTCTGACCGCCCTGGCCGACCCGCCCAAGCCGTCGGCTGCCGGCACCCTCGCCGCCTGCCGCCGCGCCGGTATCCTCCCGATCCTGGTCACCGGCGACCACCCGGCCACCGCCCGCGCCTTGGCCGTCCGGATCGGCCTCCTGGAACCATCTGCCGGGCCTGAGGCCGTGGTCACCGGGCAGCCCCTCGCCACCGGCGCGGTCACCGACCCGACCCGCACCCGGGTGTTCGCCCGTACCGACCCACGCCAGAAGCTCGACATCGTCCAGGCCTGGCGTGCCCGGGGCGCCGTCACCGCGATGACCGGGGACGGCGTCAACGACGGCCCGGCCCTGCGCCAGGCGGACATCGGCGTCGCCATGGGCCGCCGCGGTTCCGAGGTCGCCCGCCAGGCCGCCGACCTGGTCCTCGCCGACGACGAACTCGCCACCGTGGTGAGCGCGGTGGAGGAGGGGCGGCGGGTCTACGACAACATCCGCCGCTTCCTCGTGTACGGACTGGCCGGCGGCGCGGCGGAGATCCTGGTGATGCTGGCCGGTCCGCTGTTCGGCCTGGCACTGCCGCTGCGGGCGGGCCAGATCCTCTGGATCAACCTGCTCACCCACGGACTCACCGGCGTCGCCATGGGGGCCGAGCCGGTCTCCCCGGGCGCCATGTCCCGGCCGCCTCGCCCCCCGCACCAGCACATCCTGGGCGCCGGCGTGTGGCAGCGGGTGCTGCTGCTCGGCCTCGTCGTCGCGGCAGCCGCCCTCGGCGCCGCGGTCTGGGCGCGTGACGGCGGACGCCCGTGGCAGAGCGTCCTGTTCCTCGCACTCCTGGCCGCCCAGCTCGGCACCGTGCTGGGCCTGCGCGAGCGGCTGCTGACCCGCGCGAACCCCTTCCTCCCCGCTTCCGTGCTCGCTTCCGCCGCACTCGGCGCCGCCGCCCTGTACGTGCCCTTCCTGCGCGACGTGCTCGGCACCCAACCCCTGTCCTGGAGCGACCTCGCGGCGCCCGCCGTCGCCGGGCTCGCCGGGCTCGCGGCGGCCCGGCTCCGGAAGCAGACTCTCTGACACCATGTCGAACCTCCTGGTCACCGGCCTGTACCAGCCGATGACGGCCCACTCGCACCCGCGGGAGGGCTGGAGTCCACGCCGCCCCGCCGCCCCGCGCGCCCGCCTCGGCCTGGTGGCGCGCCCGCGATCCAGCGCGGCCGCTGCCCGGCCGCCGTGGTCCGGCGCCGCTGGAGCGGACCGTCCGGCGGCCCGCTGGGGCCGAACGGCCCGAGTCCGGACGGTCCGCCCGGTGCGAGCCTGGAGGTGAGGAAAGGTGGAAGCGATGCACACCGTGATCGTGTACGAGAGCATGTACGGCAACACCCGCGAGATCGCCGAGGCCATCGCCGAGGGCGTGCACGAGGCCGACCCCTCCGCGGCCGTCGACTGTCTCCCGGTGGCCGAGGCCGACGCCGAGACGACCCGCACCGCGGACCTGCTGGTGGTCGGCGGCCCGACCCACATGCGCGGCATGTCCTCCGGGCTGAGCCGCCGGATGGCGGTCGCCGCCGAGTCGAAGAAGGAGGGCCGCGAGGAGGCCGCCGCCGAAGCCCGGGAGACCGCAGAGGGCCCGGGCCTGCGCCACTGGTTCCACGACCTCCCCAAGACCGAACCCGGTACCCACGCCGCCGCGTTCGACACCCGCGGCGCCACACCCGGTAGCGGCGGCGCCGCCGAGGGCATCGCCCACCGGCTCTCCCACCACCACTACGACGTGGTCGCCGAACCCGAGGGCTTCATCGTCGAGGGCGCCGACGGCCCGGTCCGCACCGGCGAACTCGACCGCGCCCGCGCCTGGGGCGCCCGCCTGGTCTGAGCGCCAGACCGGAAGACCTCGGCTCACGTCCCCGGCACCGACCGCCGCGCGCCACCGCCACCCGCAGGCCCCGGCGTGGCGCTCGGCCCCGCACTACGGCCAGGAAGGAGTGGCCGTCATGTCCACATCCGCCGCCTACCGCCCGGTCCGGCTCACCGCGGTTCCGGACCTGCCGCTGTCCCGTTGGCTGTGGCTGGTGAAGTGGCTCCTGGTGATCCCGCACTTCGTCGTGCTGTTCTTCCTGTGGATCGCCTTCGTCCTGGTGAGCGTGGTCGCCTTCTTCGCGATCCTCTTCACCGAGCGCTACCCACGCGCCCTGTTCGACTTCAACCTCGGGGTGCTGCGCTGGAGCTGGCGCGTCTCCTACTACGCGTACGGCGCGCTGGGCACCGACCGCTACCCACCGTTCAGCCTGCGCGAGGAACCCGACTACCCGACCCGCCTCGACGTGGCCTACCCCGAACGGCTGTCCCGCGGCCTGGTCCTGGTGAAGTGGTGGCTGCTCGCGATTCCCCACTACCTGGTGATCGGCGTCTTCCTCGGCAGCGGGCACGCCGGCTGGACCGAGACCGGGCTCGTCGGACTGCTGGTGCTGATCTCCGCCGTCGCCCTCGCCTTCACCGGAAGCTATCCCCGCGACCTGTTCGACCTGGTCATCGGCCTCAACCGCTGGGTGCTCCGGGTCGCCGCCTACGTGGCACTGATGACCGACGAGTACCCGCCCTTCCGCCTCGACCTCGGCGGCGAGGAACCGGGCGGGGGCCCAGCGTGACCCAGCCCCGCGGTTGCGCCCTCCGGACGCGCGCCGACGATCGACCCGGCGGCGGAACGCCACGACGGGTGTGCCACAGGCCGTCGCGACCTCGGTGGTGACCAGCACGGCCACCGCCCGTCCGGGCAGCCGGGTGATGAGTCCCCGGGCGGGCCAGGAGTTGCCCGTGGCGGCGAAGGTCTTGGCGCTCACCACCGCTCCGGCACGACCACCTCCAGCAGGGTGTGCACCCGGTCCTGGGTGCCCCGCGCGGCGTCGATCCGCGCCTGGAGTTCCTCCAGCAGCTCGTCCAGACGCAGTTGCGGCATCCGGGACCGCCCCACCTCGCCACCCACCGACACCCTCTTCGCCTCGGCCGACGCGCCGGATTGCCTCAGACGACGGCGAACTCCGGACGGGCCTCCGCCGCATCCCGCCCCGGCAACGCCGGGACCTTCGGCACCGGAGCGGGGCTACTCGGCCCCTGTGGCGGGCCCGGGCTCAGCGGGACGCTGGTCGCCGGCCGGACCGCGCACACCGGTGCCGCGGACGGCCCACGACCGGGGAGGTCACCGAGATGGCGCACAACGTGGTGGTCGGGATCGACGGCTCGGAAGCGAGCGCGGCGGCGGCCGGGTGGGCCGCTGCCGAAGCCCGCCGCAGCGGCCACGGACTGCGGTTGGTCCACGTCGTGGGCACCGAGGCCGACGCCCTCGGCCGCGAGCTCGACGGCATCGGCGGCGTACCGGAGCCTGTGGCCGCGATCCGCGACCGGCTCACCGCCGCACTGCCCGATCTGGCGGTCACCTGCGAGGTCCTGCCCGGGCACCCCGCGCCCGCGCTCACTGCCGCAGGCCGGCGGGCTCCCCTGCTGGTCCTCGGGTCCCGGGGGCTCGGCGGCTTCACCGGCCTGCTGGTCGGATCGGTCGGGCTGCGCACCGCCGCACACGCCGACTGCCCCGTGGTGCTGGTCCGCGCGGGCGCGGACGGACGGGGCGGATCACCCGGCGATGTCGTGGTCGGTGTGGAAGGCGACCGGCCGTGCGACGCCGTGCTCGACTTCGCCTTCCGGTACGCGGCCGACAGCGGTGCCGCGCTGCGGGCGGTGGAGAGCCGCCGCCCGTCCCGGGTCCCGTACGTGACGGAGGCCCCGTTGGACGACCGGCAGATCACGGAGTCGCTCCGGGCGGCCGCGGAGGTACGGCTCCGGGACGCGCTGGCGCGCTGGCGGGAGAAGTACCCCGAGGTCCGCACGCAGGTGGAGGTCTGTGCCTGGAACGCGAGCCGGACACTGGTGGAGGCCTCCCGCAGCGCGTCGCTGGTGGTGCTCGGCCGACGCGCGCCCCGGCACCCGATCGCCGTGCCCCGGCTCGGGCCGGTGGCCCACGCGGTCCTCCACCACGCGCACAGCCCGGTCGCGGTCGTGCCGCACGTTTGAACCACGGTCGCCGTCCCCGCCCTGGGGCCGGGACCAACCGCGCCCCGCCCCGGGGCCTTCGAACCCCCGGACGTGTCCCGATGGGCCGCTCCCAGGGGCTCGCGCAGCAGGAAGCCTTGAGGCGTCGCTCGGCCGCACCTCCACCTTCCTCGCCGCTCCACCATCGGCCGCGAGCGCGCCACCGACTACGCCTTTGCGCCGATGGACCAGGACACCTTCGTCCGCATCGTCACCGCCGGCCAGACCGCCGCCCCCGCCTACTTCGGCCACGACGCCGCCCTCAACCGGCAGGACCACCCGCTCCTCGACCGCACCGCCGCCGCCCGGTCCGAGCGGTGCCGGCCGTGGCGGTCAGCTCTCCCGGCCGGCGGCTGCCTCGGCGTCGATCTCGGCGATCAGGCCTTCGATGAGGCCCCTGATCTCGTCGCGGATGGGGCGCACGGCCTCGACGCCCTGGCCGGCCGGGTCGTCCAGCCTCCAGTCGAGGTACTTCTTGCCGGGGAAGTAGGGGCAGGCGTCGCCGCAGCCCATGGTGATGACGTAGTCGGACGCCTGGACGGCCTCGGTGGTGAGGATCTTCGGCTTCTGGTCGGAGATGTCGATGCCGAGCTCGGCCATCGCGGCGACGGCGGAGGGGTTGACCTGGTCGCCGGGCGCGGAGCCGGCGGAGCGGACCTCGACGCGGCCGCCGGCGAGGTGGGTGAGGAAGCCCGCGGCCATCTGGGAGCGGCCGGCGTTGTGGATGCAGACGAACAGCACGGAGGCCGTCGGCGGGGTGGTCATGGTGGGGGGTGTCCTTCGGTTGCGCGGTGCCCGCAGTGGGACGGGCCGGTGGCTGTTTCGGCTCGCCGGGGGCGAGTTCGGCGAGGAGGGCATCGGCGGGGTCCGGCCGCGGATCGCGCGCTCCTTCTCCCGGCCGGAGGCGGGCGGAGACGCGTGGTGCAGGGACACACGGGCGTCCGCCCCCGGTCGCAGGGACGGGGCTCGCTCGGCGGGCCCGACACGGGTAACGTATCAGCCCATGGTGACATCAGTCGACAGTGACGTAATGAAGGCGCTCGCCGACCCGCTGAGGATGCGGATCGTCTCGCTCCTCGCGGGCGAGGCCCTGTGCACGACGCACCTGGTCGAGGAGACCGGCGCCAGGCAGACGAACCTGTCGAACCACCTGAGGATCCTGCGCGACGCAGGGCTCGTCGACACCGAGCCCTGCGGACGCTTCACCTACTACAAGCTCCGCGCCGACGCCCTGGAAGCCGTCGCCGCGGAGTTCGCAGGGCTGGCCGCCACCGCCCGCGAAGCCGCCGCGAACAACCGCAAGCGATCCTGTTGAGCCACCCCGGCCGATCCTGCTGAACCACCCCGGCCCCAACCCCGGCGGTCCCACCCCGCCCCTGCACGAGGAGCACCTGTTGAGCGCCATGGGCGACGCCAGACCCGACGCCACCGATGCCGAGCCCCTGGCGGCCGAGCCGCCCGCTGTTCCGCTGCCGAACCGGGTGGCGGCCGAGCTGGTCGGCACCGCCGCCCTGGTCGCCGTCGTGGTCGGCTCCGGCATCCAGGCCACCGAGCTCACCCAGGACGTCGGCCTGCAGCTACTCGCCAATTCCCTGGCCACCGTCTTCGGCCTCGGCGTCCTGATCCTGCTGCTCGGCCCGGTCTCCGGGGCGCACTTCAACCCCGTCGTCACGCTCGCCGAGTGGTGGAGCGGTCGCAAGGACCCCCAGGGTCTTGGGCTGCGCGAGGTCGCCGCGTACGTTCCCGCACAGATCGTGGGTGCGATCGCCGGGGCGATCCTCGCGGACGCCATGTTCGGCGAGCAGTTGGTGAACTGGTCCACGCACGACCGCTCGGCCGGGCACCTGCTGCTCGGCGAGGTCGTCGCCACCGCCGGACTGGTCCTGCTGATCTTCGGCCTGGCCAGGACCGAGCACCTGCGCTTCGCCCCGGTCGCCGTCGCCTCCTACATCGGCGCCGCCTACTGGTTCACCTCCTCCACCTCCTTCGCCAACCCCGCCGTGACGATCGGCCGCGCGTTCACCGACACCTTCGCCGGGATCGCCCCGAGCTCGGTGCCGGGCTTCATCGGCATGCAGCTGATCGGCGGCGCCGTCGGCCTGGCCCTGGCGGCGCTGGTCTTCACCCACCGCCGCACCTCCGGGTCGAAGTGACCGGGGTCCGGCGTGTCCAGGTCCTCGTCGTCGGCGCGGGCCGGGCAGTCCTCGCCGCCGGTCACCACCTGCGGCACGCCGGACCGGCCCTGGCCTCCGTTCCCGCAGGGCGGATCGCCGACCGCCTCGGTGCGCGTAGCCCGGTCCTGGTGCTGGCCGCGGGCGTCGCCGCACTCGCCCCGAAGGACCTGCGCGGCTCCGCCCTCGGCCTGCTCGCCACCGCCCAGTCCCTCGGCGACCTCGCGGCCTCCACCGTCGCCGGCATCCTGTGGACCGCCGTGTCCCCGAGCGCGGCCTTCGCCTACCTCGCCGCCTGGATGGTCCTCGCCCTGGCCGGCCTCGGCACGGCAGCGCGCCGCTGACCTCTCGCCGCACCACTGTGCAGCGGCGTCAGCCGACCGCCGGGCTGCGGCGCTCGATCAGCAGGACGTCCCGCCAGATGCCACGGTGGCGCCCGATGCGTTCGCGGGTGCCGATCACCCGGAACCCGGCCTTCGCGTGGAGGGCGAGGCTGGCGGTGTTCTCGGGGAACACGCCGGACTGGATCGTCCAGATCCCGGCCGCCTCCGTCGAGAGGATCAGCGCCCCGAGGAGCCGCCCCGCCACGCCCCGGCCCCGCGCCTCGGGGTGGACGTAGACGGAGTGCTCGACCACCCCGGCGTACGCGCACCGCTCCGAGACCCGTGAGGCGGCCACCCAGCCCAGTACCCGGCCGTCCCCGTCCAGCGCGACGTGGCGGTGCTCGGGCAGCCTGGCCGTGTCGAACGCCTCCCAGGTCGGGGCCTCGGTCTCGAAGGTGGCGTTCCCCTCGTCGATCCCGGCCTGGAGGATGGCCAGGACCTGGCCGGCGTGGGCGGTGGTCATCGGCACGACGGTGATGGCGGCCTGGGGCACGGAGTCCTCCGCAGGGGTCGGCAAGGAGTGTCGATGCACGCTGCTCGGCGGCGGTTCGCAGGGGTGAGCCGGGTGAGCCGGGCGGATCAGCGGCCGGCGGCGGTGAGCAGGCCGGCCATGCCGGCGAGCACGGAGGGGGCGACGCGGTAGTAGACCCAGGTGCCCCGCCGCTCGGACGTGAGCAGGCCTGCCTCGCGCAGCTTCTTGAGGTGGTGGGAGACGGTGGGCTGGGAGACGCCGACGTCCTGGATGTCGCACACGCACGCCTCGCCGCCTTCGTGCGAGGCGACCCGGGAGAAGAGTCGCAGCCGCACCGGGTCGGCGAGCGCCTTGAACATCGCCGCCATCCGCACCGAGTCCTCCACCGACAGCGGCGCGGAGGTCAGCGGCGGGCAGCACGGGGGAGCCTCATCGGTCTCCAGCAACGGCAGCGATGCGGTATTCGACATGCGTCAATATTTACACCCGCCGAATCACTGCGGAAGGGCGGCGGGCCCGTGGTCCGCACGCACGCCTCCCTCGAGGGGGTCGGCGACCGCTCTGGGGATCGGGCGGCCGGTCGCCCGCGACATCGACACTCTTCTATGTTGACGTTTATCAAAACAGGTGCCAGGCTGTCCGCACAGCAGGACATCGACAAACGTCGAATCAGAGGGAGTGGCCACCGTGAACGTCTCCGCCGTCGAACAGCTGCCCGTCGTCGTCATCGGGGCCGGGCCCATCGGCCTGGCCGCCGCCGCCCACCTCGCCGAGCGCGGCATCGAACCCCTGGTGCTGGAGGCCGGCCCGAGCGCGGGTACGGCAGTGCGCGCCTGGTCGCACGTGCGCCTGTTCTCGCCGTGGTCCGAGGTGATCGACCCCGCCGCCGAGAAGCTGCTCGCACCCACCGGCTGGACCCACCCCGAGGCGGCCGCCTACCCGTCGGGCGGCGAGTGGGCCGAACAGTACCTGCAACCGCTCGCCGACGTCCTGGGCGAGCGCGTGCACTACGGAGCCCGCGTGACCGGCGTCGCCCGCGCCGGGCGCGACCGCATCGTCGACTCGGGCCGCACCGAGCAGCCCTTCACCGTCCACGTCGAGCGCACCGGCGGATCCGAGGAGCGCATCCTCGCCCGCGCCGTGGTCGACGCCTCCGGCACCTGGTCCACCCCCAACCCGCTCGGCGCCGACGGCCTGCCCGCCCTCGGGGAACGCTCCGCGAACGGCCGCATCACCTACCGCATCCCCGACCTGGCCGACCCCACCGTGCGCGGGCGCTTCGCGGGCAGGCGCACCGCGGTCGTCGGCACCGGCGCCTCCGCGTTCACCGCTCTCGCCCACCTCGCCGACCTCGCCGAGGACGAGCCCGGCACCCACGCGGTGTGGGTGCTGCGCCGGGGCATCACCGGCAACACCTACGGCGGCGGCGACGCCGACCAGCTCCCCGCCCGCGGGGCGCTGGGCCTGCGTGCCAGGAAGGCCGTCGACGACGGCCACGCCAGCGCCCTGACCGGCTTCCGCACCGCCGCCGTCGAGGCCGAGGACGGCCGGCTGGTCCTGGTTTCCGAGGACGGGCACCGCAGCGAGCCGGTGGACCAGGTCGTCGTCCTCACCGGCCTGCGTCCGGACCTGTCGTTCCTCTCCGAGGTCCGCCTCGGCCTCGACGAACGCCTCCAGGCCCCTGTCGCCCTCGCCCCGCTGATCGACCCCAACCAGCATTCCTGCGGCACGGTCTACCCGCACGGCGCGAGCGAGCTGGCCCACCCCGAGGGGGGCGTGTACCTGGTCGGCATGAAGTCCCACGGCCGCGCGCCCACGTTCCTCGCCATGACCGGCTACGAACAGGTCCGCTCGGTCGCCGCGGCCCTCGCCGGCGACGCGGAAGCAGCCGCCCGTGTCGAGCTCACCCTCCCCGAGACCGGGGTCTGCGGCGGAGCCGGCCTCTTCGACGAGCCCGCCGCGGCCCAGGACGGCGCAGGCTGCTGCTCGGCGCCCGCCGCACCGCAGCTGATCACCCTCGGCGCCACCGACTCCGGATCCTCCTGTTCCCCGACCGGCGGCGGGTGCTGACCACGCCTGCGGGGACGGGCGACGTCGCGGCCGGATCGGGGGGCCGGCCGCGGAACACTGTTGCCGGCGGGTGCTGCCCGGGCCGCGCCCGGATCGTGCCCATGAATCCACCGTAAGACCGTGCGCGTCCACCGTCATACCCAGTCGCGACCGCGGTGCGCCGCGACGGACCTGTCCGGCCGATGGTCCTCCCGCCCGTCAGTCGCACAGCAGTACCCGCCTCGACCACCGGCCGACCGCCGGGTCAGCTCGCCGGGCGAGTGGGTGTGGCGGCGGAGCCGTGGAGCAGGTCGGTCGGGTTCTCGATGTCGAGGGACGGAACGGGTGCGGGCGGCGTGGAGGCGTCCGCGGAGGGTGGAGCGGCGGTTCGGGGCGGTGCGGGCGGCACTGTGCCCGAGGCCGGTGAGGTCGATGTCGTGGTGGCCGGTGGCGTACCCGGCGCCGGCGGTGACGCTGCCGAAGGCGCTGCCGGGACGGAGGTGGTGGGGGCCGCGGGCGTGCCGGCAGGCCGGTTGGAGCCGCGCTCGTCCGCGTCGCAGGCCGAGGCGGTTGCGAGCGCGGCGAGGACGAGGACGGCGGTTCCCACGGCTCTGCGGCGGTCCATGCGGTAGGAGCTCCCGGTTCGTGCGGAGGTGCGGTCATGAGATGGCAGCCGCGCCCGTTCGGTTCCGTCGGCGCGCCCCCACTCTGCCTCGCCGTCGAGGCCCTGACCACCTCCTGCCGAACCGAACTCTCCTTCTACTGAACTGATTTAACAGAATTGGCTTTAATCATTCGTTACGCGGATTCCCCTTCCCAGCGTGCCACCGCACCGGACAGGCTTCGGTCTGCTCCAGCCGGGGCGCGCGACCGCGCACCCCGGACGCCCAGGGGAGGAAGCACCCGTGCCGAACAGGCAACGACGACGGCTGCTCATGAGCGCCGTCACGCTCGCCGCGCTCGGCCTGACCACCACTCAGGCCCTCGCCGCACCCGCCGCACAGCCCGGGACCCAGCCCGTCCCGGTCCAGCACCTGACCGAGATCGGCCAGAAGCACGCCCAGAAGGTCAAGGGCACGACCACGGCCCAGGCCTCCTCCGCCAAGGCGTTCTCCGCCAAGGCCGAGTCCGGCGGGGACGAGGGCGACGAGGCGGAGAACTCCGCCGAGGGCACCGCGCAGTACACCGAGGCCCGCACCGCCCCCGGCGTGGTCGCCCCCGGCGCGTACGGCGCGGCCTGGGCGCAGCTGCAGTCGCTGCCGCACACCGGTGGTTCCTGGGACCACGTGACGAACAAGCCGTACAACGGGGACGACCCGCGCTACCGCGACGTCAACTCCAACTCCAGCGGCGGTGCCGGCTTCGTCACCGGGCGGATCACCGGCCTCGCCGCGGACGACGACGGGTACGTCTACGCGGGCGGCGCCAACGGCGGGGTGTTCCGTTCCCGCACCGGCGGCGGGCACTGGGAGGCGATCGCCGACAGGCTGCCCACGCTGTCCACCGGCACCCTGGATCTCGACGGCGGCGGCCGGCTCTGGTACGCCACCGGTGAGTCCAACACCGGGGCCACCTCCTATGTCGGCACCGGCGTGTACGTGCTCTCCGACCCCGAGCACGGCGAGTTCCAGCCCGGCAACCGGATCGGCGGCGCCGAGCTGGAGTCCACCACGATCCACCAGCTGCGCTTCGCCGGGGACAAGGTGTGGGCGGCCACCAACCGGGGCGTGTGGAGCCACTCCACCACCACGCTGTCGGGCCCGTGGACGCTGGAGTTCGCGCCCAACCCCGACTACCTGCCGGGCGGTGCGAAGGCGGGCGACCCGAGCGCGCCGTACAAGAACATCGCCAACGACGTCGCGATCGACCCCAAGGACCCGTCCAAGGTGATCCTGGCGGTGGGCTGGCGCGGCGGTGACACCTACAACGGCTTCTACGGCAAGGCCGCGGACGGCAGTTGGCAGCGCGTCGCCTCGCTGGGCGACCTGCCGACCGATGCCGCGAACGTCGGCAACGTGACCTTCGCCCGCTCGGCGGACGGCTCGCGCTACTACGCCATCGACCAGTCCCCGGACGTCATGGCGCACAACCCCGACACCGGCCTCAAGGGCGTCTACGTCTCCAAGTCCGGTTCCCCGTCCGGCCCGTGGACGCTGGTCGCGGACAAGGACAAGCTGAAGGGCTCCGGTTCGGCGCTCCAGGACGAGGGGTACCAGCCGGGCATCCAGTCCTGGTACAACCAGTTCCTCCAGGTCGACCCGGCCAACCCGGACCACGTCTGGGCGGGTCTGGAGGAGGTCTTCGAGACCACCGACGGCGGCGCCAAGTGGGCCACCATCGCGCCGTACTGGAACAACCCGTTCCCGTGCTGGAGCATCGACCCGGCCAAGCAGACCGGCGACTGTTCGCCGACCACGCACTCCGACCAGCACGCCGTCGCCATCGGTGGCAACCACGGCCGGGCCTCGGTGTACGTGGGCAACGACGGCGGCATCTACACCCGTCCGGTCAACGGTCAGCTGGACGCGGGCGGCCACGCCAAGGACTGGAAGTCCCTCAACGACGGCACGATCGACACTCTGCAGTACTACTCGGTCGGCATCGGCAAGGACCCGGCGGACCGCTCCGGCAAGGGCGTGATCGTCAGCGGCGGCCTCCAGGACAACGGCGAATCCATCCTGCGCGCCCACGACAAGGTGATGGGCTCCAACTTCGGCGGCGACGGCGCCGACACCCTCGTCGACCCGGCCGACGGCTGCAACATCGCCGAGGAGTACGTCTACCTCGACATGTGGGTCACCCAGAACTGCGCGGTCAACGACGGCGGCTGGACGAAGGACCCGAGCAAGGCCACCTCCTACGAGGTCGCCCCGCCCGACAAGGACCTCGGCGGCGCCGGCGCCCGCTTCATCGCCCCGATCACCAGCGACCCGAAGGACGGCAACACCTGGATCGCCGGCGGCCGGCACGTCTGGGTGCAGCACAAGGGCTACGCGATCCGCAGCGGCAGCGAGTGGACCTCCGCCTACGACCTCGGCGAGGGCCACGTCGCCACCGCCGTCGCCACCGTCAACGGCACCGTGTACGCGGGCTGGTGCGGCCCCTGCAACAACCAGGGCTTCAGCCGCGGCATCGCCGTCGGCAAGACCGACGGCACCGGCTGGCACCAGCTCGACCTGCCCGTCGACGGCACCCTGCCCAACCGCTACGTCTCCTCCTTCGCGGTCGACGAGAAGGACGCCCAGCACGTCCTCGTCTCCTTCAGCGGCTTCTCCCGCAGCTGGACCGAAGGCCCCGGCGCCGGCATCGGACACCTCTTCGAGACCCACGACGGCGGCACCACCTGGACCGACGTCTCGGCCAACCTGCCCGACGTCCCCGCCACCTCGATCAAGCTGCTGCCCAACGGCGGCCTGGCCCTCGGCACCGACCTCGCCGCCTTCTACCGCGCACCCGGCACCACCGACTTCAGGGTGCTCGGCAAGGGCCTGCCCACCACCTCGGTGCAGCAGCTGAAGATCGGCCCCGACGGCAAGCTCTACGCCGCCACCTTCGGCCGCGGCATCTGGTCCTTCGACCTGCGCCGCCTCGGCCACGGCCGCTACGACGAGGTCGACGACTGATCCCCTCGGTGAGCGACACCGCCGGTGTGCGGACCGGCCGGATGACCGGTCCGCACACCGGCCTCGGGGGCTTCGGCGGGAGCAGCGGGACCAAGGGCCCGGGCAGGGTGCACCGTCCGGCCCGAGCGAGACCCCGCCGGAGGGTGTGGGATGGATGTGACGCGCCACCCGCGGATGGCGCCGCCCCCCACCGCGCGAAGGGCAGGAACACCATGAAGGCCGCCGTCGTCCACGACTTCACCGCTCCGCTGGTCATCGAGGACCGCCCGGTGCCCCGGCCGGCCCCGCACCAGGTGCGGGTCAGGATCGAGGCCTCCGGCCTCTGCCACACCGACATCCACGCCGCCCACGGCGACTGGCCGGTCACACCGAACCCGCCGTTCGTGCCCGGGCACGAAGGGGTGGGCGTCGTCGAGGAGGCCGGGGCCCAGGTGCGGCACGTGCGGGTCGGCGAGCGGGTCGCCATCCCCTGGCTGGCCGATGCCTGCGGGCGCTGCGACCAGTGCGTCAGCGGTTGGGAGACGCTCTGCCTCCGCCAGCACAACAGCGGCTACTCGGTGGACGGTGCCTACGCCGAGTACGCGCTCGCGCACGGTGACTACGTCGTGCCCGTCCCCGACGGCATCGACCCGCTGGACGCCGCACCGCTGTCCTGCGCCGGCGTGACCACGTACAAGGCGCTCAAGGTCTCCGGGGCCGGACCGGGCACCCGCGTCCTGGTGTCCGGCATCGGTGGACTCGGCCACCTGGCCCTGCAGTACGCCCGGATCTCCGGCGCCGAGACCATCGCCGTCGACGTCACCGACGACAAGCTCGCACTCGCCCGGGACCTCGGCGCCGACCACGTCCTGGACGCCCGCACCCAGGACGTCGCCGCCGAGGTCCAGGCCCTCGGTGGCGCCCACGCCGCCATCGCCCTCGCCGTCAGCAACGCCTCCTTCCAGGCCGCCTACGGGGCGCTGCGGCGCGGCGGCACGCTGGTGCTGGTCGCGCTTCCGGCCGGAGGCAAGCTCGAACTCCCGGTTTTCGAGACCGTCTTGAACGGCACCAGGGTGATCGGTTCGATCGTCGGTACCCGCGAGGACCTCGCCGAGGTGTTCCGCCTGCACGCCCTCGGCCGCACCCGGGTCATCCGCGAGACGCGCCGTCTGGACGACGTGAACGCCTGTTTCGACGAGGTCCTGGCAGGAAAGGTCGCGGCCCGCCTGGTCTTCGACCTGCGCGGCTGAACCGCGCGGCCATCATCGGGGAAACGCGACCACCATCGAGGGAAGGGATCGGCGTACGGGATGAACGGCACGACGGCACGACGGCGGATCGTGGTGGGTGTGGACGGCTCGGAGTCCTCCCGAGCCGCTCTCCGGTGGGCTCTGCGGCAGGCCGCCCTGGTCGGAGCCGCGGTGGAGGCGGTCACCGCCTGGGAGTACCCGGCCTCCCACGGTCTGGTCCCGGCGACGGTGGACGGGGACGCGGAGGCGTTGGCCGGCAAGGTCCTCGCCGAGACGGTCGCGCGGGAGTGGGGCCTGGACCGCCTGGTGGAGGTGCGTGAGCGCGTGGCCCCCGGCAACGCGTCCCGGGTCCTGCTGACCGTCGCCGAGGGCGCCGAGCTCCTCGTCGTCGGCAACCGGGGGCACGGGGGCTTCACCGGGGCCGTGCTCGGCTCGGTCACGCAGCACTGTGTCCAGCACGCCTCCTGCCCGGTCGTCGTCGTCCGGGAGGCCGGGCGGGCGAAGGCGGAGCCCGGCGACGGACGGTGACCTCCGGACCGTGTGCGCCGCGCCGACGTGATCGGCGCGGCGCACGCGTTTCCTGGGCCCTGCCTGGCGGTGTCCTCGGTCGGGCGTCCGCAGTCCGACCCTGGCGGATCAGACGGCGTACAGGCCATGGGCGGTGAAGACGCCGCGGGCCTCGGCGGTCCGGTCCGGGGTGGGGGCGGGCGTGTCGGCGAGGGGGAAGTCCAGCTCCAGGGCGCGCCACTTGGCGGCGCCGAGCTTGTGGAAGGGCAGGATGTCGACGCGGGTGACGTTGCCCAGCGAGGCGGCGAAGGTGGCGACGCCCTCGATGTTCTCAGTGGGGTCGGTCAGGTGTGGGACGAGGACGAAGCGGACCCAGACCTCGGTGCCGAGGTCGGCCAGGCGGCGGGCGAAGGCCAGGGTGGGGGCGAGCTCGCGGCCGGTCAGATGCCGGTAGAGGGTGCGGTCCCAGGACTTGATGTCGAGGAGCACGAGGTCGGTGTCGGCGAGCAGCGCGTCGGAGGCGCGGGCGCCGAGGAAGCCGGAGGTGTCCAGGGCGGTGTGCAGGCCGAGCTCGTGCTTGAACCGGTGCAGCAGTTCGCCGGTGAGGGCGGGTTGGAGGAGCGGCTCGCCGCCGCTGACGGTGGCGCCGCCGCCGGAGGCGCGGATGAAGTCGGTGTACTTCGCGGCCTCGCGCACGATCTCCTCGGCCGAGCGGGGCCGACCGTGGCGCATGGACCAGGTGTCGGGGTTGTGGCAGTAGAGGCACCGCAGCGGGCAGCCGGCCAGGAAGGTGACGAAGCGGGTGCCGGGGCCGTCGACTCCGGTGGACAGGTCCCAGGAGTGCAGCGTGCCGGTGGCGGTCATCGGGCGTCCTCGGAGTGTGGCGCGGTGCCGGCGTCCTCGGTCGGGGAGACGCCGGCACCGCGAGCGGGTGGCGGGAGCTACAGCGCGTCGTGGAAGGTGCGGCCGATCACGTCGAGCTGCTGTTCGCGGGTGAGCCGGACGAAGTTGACCGCGTAGCCGCTGACCCGGATGGTCAGCTGCGGGTACCTCTCCGGGTGGTCCATCGCGTCCAGGAGGGTGTCCCGGTCGAGGACGTTGACGTTCATGTGGAAGCCGCGGCAGGTGGTGTAGCCGTCCAGCACACCGACGAGGTTGCGCACCCGCTCCTCGGGGGTGCGGCCGAGCGCGTCCGGGGTGACGGTGTCGGTGAGTGAGATGCCGTCCTCGGCGTGCTCGTACGGGAGCTTCGCGACCGACAGGGCCCCGGCCACGTAGCCGTGGACGTCTCGCCCGTTCATCGGGTTGGCGCCGGGCGAGAACGGCTCGCCCGCTCGCCGTCCGTCCGGGGTGTTGCCGGTCTTCTTCCCGTAGACGACGTTGGAGGTGATGGTGAGCACGGACTGGGTGTGCTCGGCACCCCGATAGGCGGGATGCTCGCGCACCTTCGCCATGAACTCCTCGACGAGCCGGACCGCGATGGCGTCCGCCCGGTCGTCGTTGTTGCCGTACGCCGGGTAGTCGCCCTCGACGAGGTAGTCGGTGACCAGGCCGGTCTCGTCCCGAACCGGGGTGACCTCGGCGTACTTGATGGCCGACAGCGAGTCGGCGGCGACCGCGAGGCCGGCGATGCCGCAGGCCATGGTGCGCCGGACGTCACGGTCGTGCAGGGCCATCTCGATGCGCTCGTAGGCGTACTTGTCGTGCATGTAGTGGATGACGTCGAGTGCGTGGACGTACGTCCCGGCGAGCCAGTCCAACTGCTCGTCGAAGCGGGCGAGCACCTCCTCGTAGTCGAGCACGTCCCCACCGACAGGGGCTGTGGCCGGGCCGACCTGGACGCCGGACTTCTCGTCCCGGCCGCCGTTGATCGCGTAGAGCAGGGTCTTGGCGAGGTTGACCCGGGCGCCGAAGAACTGCATCTGCTTGCCGACCTCCATCGCGGAGACGCAGCAGGCGATCGCGGTGTCGTCGCCGAAGCGCGGGCGCATCAGCTCGTCCGACTCGTACTGGATCGAGGAGGTGTCGATGGACACGCGGGCGCAGAACTCCTTGAAGCCCTGCGGTAGTCGCGGGGACCAGAAGACCGTCATGTTCGGTTCGGGGGCCGGGCCCAGGTTGTAGAGGGTCTGCAGGTAGCGGAAGGAGGTCCGGGTGACGAGGGGGCGGCCGTCGGTGCCGATGCCGCCGATCGACTCGGTGACCCAGGTCGGGTCTCCGGAGAACAGCTCGTCGTACTCGGGGGTGCGCAGGAAGCGGACGATCCGCAGCTTGATGACGAAGTCGTCCACCAGTTCCTGGGCCTGCTGCTCGGTCAGGAGCTCTGCCGCGAGGTCACGTTGGAGGTAGACGTCGAGGAAGGTCGAGGTGCGGCCGAGCGACATCGCGGCGCCGTTCTGCTCCTTGACCGCGGCCAGGTAGGCGAAGTAGAGCCACTGGACGGCCTCGCGGGCGGTGCCGGCCGGGCCCGAGATGTCCTGCCCGTAGGCCGCGGCCATCTCCTTGAGCTCCTCCAGCGCCCTGATCTGCTCGGCGAGTTCCTCGCGCTGCCGGATGGTCTCCTCCAGCCGCGCCGGATCGGTGGGCCCGGCGTCCAGCTCGGCCTTCTCGGCCCGTTTGGCCGCGATCAGCCGGTCCACGCCGTAGAGCGGGACGCGGCGGTAGTCGCCGATGATCCGGCCGCGGCCGTAGGCGTCCGGGAGCCCGGTGATGACGCCGGCCTTGCGGGCCGCGAGGATCTCGGGCGTGTAGGCGTCGAACACTCCGTCGTTGTGGGTCTTGCGGTACCGGGTGAAGACCTTCTCCAGCTCCGGGTCGACCGGGTAGCCGTAGGTCCGCAGCGCGGTCGCCACCATCCGCCAGCCGCCGTTGGGCATGATCGCGCGCTTCAGCGGGGCGTCGGTCTGCAGGCCGACGATCAACTCCCGCTCCCGGTCGATGTATCCGGGCGCGTGGGCGGTGATGCCCGACGGGATGTCGAACGCGATGTCGTACACGCCCTTGGCCCGCTCCTCGGGGAAGCGGTCGGTGATCTGCCGCCACACGGCGAGGGTGCGGTCGGTGGGGCCGGTGAGGAAGGCGGCGTCGCCCTCGTACGGGGTGTAGTTGCGCTGGATGAAGTCGCGGACGTCGATGGTGTCCCGCCACGGTCCGTTCCGGAAGCCGTTCCAGGCGGTGGTGGTCGACTCGTGCTGCGAGGTGGTCATCTCGGTGTCCTCTCTCAGGCCTGGTCGCCGTAGTAGGCCCGGCGCATCAGCCGCCGCATGTCGGCGAGCATCGGCATCCGGGGGTTGGCGGGGGCGCACTGGTCCTCGTAGGCGTTCATCGCCTGCTGCGGCAGGGCCGCCAGGAACGCCGCCTCGTCCACGCCGGCCGCCTTGAAGGACCGCGGGATGCCGACCCTGTCCCGCAGGTCCTCGACCGCCGAGGCGAGGGACTCGACGCCCTGTTCGGGGGTGGCGGCCGGCAGAGCGAGCATCCGGGCGATCGCCTGGTAGCGCTCGGGGGCGGTGTAGCGCTGGTACTTGGGCCAGCCGGTGACCTTCGCGGGGGCGGAGCCGTTCCAGCGGATGACGTGCGGCAGCAGCAGGGCGTTGGTGCGGCCGTGGGCGATGTGGAAGGTCGCGCCGAGGGTGTGGGCCATGGCGTGCACGGCGCCGAGGAAGGCCGAGCCGAAGGCCATGCCGGCGATCGTGCCCGCGTTGTGCATCTTCTCCCGGGCGAAGGGGTCGTCCGGTCCGTTCAGTACCGCGCGCTCCAGGTTGTCGAAGATCAGCCGGATGCCCTGGAGGGCGAGCCCGTCCGTGAAGTCGTTGGCGTAGACGGAGACGTAGGTCTCGATGCAGTGGGTGAGGGCGTCGAAGCCGGTGTCCGCGGTCACGTGCTTCGGCAGGCCGGTGGTCAGCGCCGGGTCCACGATGGCCACGCTCGGGGTGAGCGCGTAGTCCGCGAGCGGGTACTTCTGGCCGGTGGCGGTGTCGGTGATCACCGCGAAGGGGGTGACCTCGCTCCCGGTGCCCGAGGTGGTCGGGATGCAGACCAGCTTCGCCTTCTCCCCGAGGTCGGGGAAGGTGAACGCGCGCTTGCGGATGTCGAAGAACTTCTCCTTCAGGTCCGCGAACTCGACCTCCGGGTGCTCGTACATCAGCCACATCACCTTGGCGGCGTCCATCGGCGAGCCGCCGCCCAGCGCGACGATGGTGTCCGGCTCGAACTCCCGCATCAGGGCTGCGCCCTTGTGGACGGTGTCGATGCTCGGGTTGGGCTCGACCGAGTCGATGACCCGCACCTCGACCGGGTCGCGGCGGCGGTCGAGCACGCCCCGGATCCGCTCCAGGTGGCCGATCTCCACCATGGTGCGGTCCGTGACGACGACGATCCGGTGTGCGTTCGGCATGCTCGCCAGGTACCTGACCGAGTTGCGTTCGAAGTAGATCTTCGGCGGGACCTTGAACCACTGCATGTTGGTGTTGCGCCGCCCGATCCGCTTGATGTTGACGAGGTTCAGCGCCGAGACGTTCCCGGAGACCGAGTTGTGTCCGTAGCTGCCGCAACCGAGGGTCAGCGAGGGCGTGAACGCGTTGTAGACGTCGCCGATGCCGCCCTGCGAGCTGGGCGCGTTCCAGATGATCCGGCAGGCCTTGACCGCGTGCCCGAACTCCTCGACGAACGCCGCGTCCTCGGTGTGCACCGCCGCCGAGTGCCCGAGACCGTCGAACTCCACCATCGCGGCGGCCAGTTCGATGCCCTCGGCGCGGGAGTGGGCGGTGAGGACGGCGAGTACCGGGCAGAGCTTCTCCCGGGTCAGCGGCTCCGAGGGTCCGACCCGTTCGCAGTCGGCGAGGATGACCGAGGTGTCGGTCGGCACCTCGAAGCCCGCCGCCTGCGCGACCTGCGCCGCCGACCGGCCCACCACCTCGGCGTTCAACCGGCCGCCGGCGCACGTCGCACCCGCCCCCGCCCCGAACAGGTACCGCTCCAGCAGCGCCTTCTCCTCCGCGCTCGCGTGGTGCGCCTTCAGCGTCCGGAACTCGGCGAGCGCCGCCTCCCGGATCTCCCCGTCCAGGACGACGGCCTGCTCGGAGGCGCAGATCATGCCGTTGTCGAAGGACTTCGACAGCACGACGTCGTTCACCGCCCGCCGCACGTCCGCGCTCCTCTCCACGTACGCCGGGACGTTGCCCGCGCCGACGCCCAGCGCCGGCTTGCCGCAGGAGTACGCGGCCCGCACCATCGCGTTGCCGCCGGTGGCCAGGATGGTGGCGACGTCCGGATGGTTCATCAGGGCGCGGGTGGCCTCCATCGACGGTTCCGCGATCCACTGGATGCAGTGCGCCGGGGCACCGGCCGCCACCGCCGCGTCCCTGACGATCCGGGCCGCCTCGGCCGAGCAGCGCTGGGCCGACGGGTGGAAGGCGAACACGACCGGGTTGCGGGTCTTGAGCGCCAGCAGGCACTTGAAGATCGTGGTGGAGGTCGGATTGGTCACCGGGGTGATGCCGGCGACCACCCCCACCGGCTCGGCGATCTCCACGATGCCGTCGATCTCGTCACGGTGCACCACGCCGACCGTCCTGGTCCGGGCCATCACGTGGGTGACGTTCTCGCAGGCGAAGACGTTCTTCACCGCCTTGTCCTCGAAGACCCCGCGGCCGGTCTCCTCCACGGCCAGCGCGGCGAGCCCGGTGTGCTCGGCCAGCGCCGCCAGCGAGGCCTTCTTGACGATGCGGTCGACCTGTTCCTGGGTGAAGTCGGCGTACTCCTCGAGGGACGTCAGCGCGTCGGCGACCAGACGGCCGACGGCGACGGGCACGGGAGGAACCGTCGGTTCCTCGGGCTGCGGGTGGCGGGGCATGGCTGGACCACCTTCCGGTTCATCGTCCGGGAGTCGGGCGCGTGCGGCTTGCTCGCGCTTCCATCGAAAGCTTCTCCCGGCAAGCGGTGCCGAGGGAGGCGGCCAAAGGGGCACCGTGTCGGGCCGAAGGTCCCTCCTTCGCAGTCGCCTGACGAGCCGAAGGGCACGGGCACGGGCACGGGCACGGGCACGCCGGAGGCCGTGGGCAGCGTGTCCGCCCACGGCCTCCGGCGTGCGGTCCCCGCCGCCCGTGTCTCCTTCCTTGTGGCCGGCGCCCTCGCGCGCGACCCTTGACGTCCGGCAGGTTCTCGGTCGGCCGGCTCCGACCGCAGCGGGCCGGTCGGCCCGGCCCGGTCCCGAGGGTCCAGGCCAGGTGCCGGGCGTTCAACCCTCGGGCACGACCGCCACGGGGCAGCCGGAGTGGTGGAGGAGGGCGTGGGCGACCGGGCCGGCGTCCTGATCGGACCTGTGGTCCGGCCGCACCTTCTACGCTGAGCCCGGATCAGCCTGCCGGGCGTTGCGCGGCGGTGTCGCCTGCCCGGTGGTCGAGGCGGCTGGTCACCGAGACCACACCGTCCACGCTCCGGCACAGCCGCTCCACGACGGCCGGCAGGCTCCGGTGCCCGACGGTGCCGCTCAGGGTCACCTGTCCGTCGTGGACCTGGACGTCGAGACTGTCCGGCGCGATGCCCAGGGTGCGGGAGAGGATGTCGCCGCGGATCTCCTCGCGGATCGCCCGGTCGTGGCGGAGGAAGACGCGCAGCAGGTCGGCGCGACTGACGATGCCGACCAGGCGGCCGGCCTCGTCGGTCACCACGAGGCGCTTGAGACCCTTGAGCTGCATCACCCGGGCAGCCTCCACCACGGTCCACTCGGGGCGGGCGCACACGGCGGGGCTGGTCATGAGGCCCTCGGCGGTCGTGGCGCGGCTCGTGGCCCGGTCGGGGGCCGACAGCCGCGGGGTGAGCAGCAGGCCGGCGGGGTCCTCCTGGGACGCCTCGTTGAGCAGCAGGTCGGCCTCGGAGACCAGGCCCAGCGGTCGGTCCTGTTCGTCGAGGACCGGCACGGAGGTGATGCCGTGGTCGGCGAGCAGTCGGACGATCTCCTTGAAGCCGGTATCGGGCCCCACGTTCACGACGGCGGAGGTCATCAGCTCTCCCACGATCCGGTGTCGCATGGTCGGACTTCCTTTCGGGCACGTGTGTCGGGCCGGTGGGGCCCGGTCAGGTGAGTGCGGCGCGGCGGCTCGGCGCCCGGGGCCGTGAGCGGAGACGACCGGGGCGTGCCGCGCACCGTTCCGGTCGGCCGACAGGCCTGACCGGTCGCGCCCGATCCGCCGAGTCGACTCTCCGTGGGTGCCGGGAGGTTCGTACCTCTCGCCGATTCCGAGTGCTTCAACCATCCGCCTCCGGGGCGTCCCGGCGAAGGGCCCAAGGGGTCTCCGTGCCGGGACCTTCAGCCCGATCTCCCCCCGCGCGGGGCGCTCGCGGGACCGACCGGCCCAGTGCACCCGGTCGGCACCCGGGAACGGCCGCGGCCCGGACCTCGACGGGTCCGGGCCGCAGCCACCACCGGGCGGTTCAGTCGTGTGGGACGACCGCGACGGGGCTGTGCGCATGGTGCAGGACGGCATGAGCCACACTCCCCAACCGGGACACCCCCACCTGACGGCCGGGAGTCCGCCGCCCCAGCACGACGAGTGAGGCTCCTCGGGAGGCGTCGACGAGCGCGCCGCCCGCGTGGCGGGAGGTGACCTCGGCCTCCACCCGAACCTGGGGGAACTTGTCCCGCCAACGAGCCAGCGCGTCCTGGAGGCGCACCAGTTCCGCCTCCGCCAGGGCGCCCCTGATCTCCGGTTGGTCGACCGGGGCCTTCGTCACGTACGGGCCGGCCGGCAGCGAACGGGACTCCAGCACGCGCAGGCTGACGCCACGGCGGGCCGCCTGTTCGAAGGCGAAGGCGAGCACCTCGGCGCAGGGCCGGTCGCCCTGGACGCCCACGACGACGTCACCCGCCCCGGCGGCCTCGCCGTCCGCGTCCGCCCGGACGAGCACGACCGGGCAGAGCGCGTCCGCTGCCACCCGGAGCCCCACCGAACCGACCAGCAAACCGGTGAATCCTCCGAGCCCCCGCGAACCGAGAACGATCAGTCCTTCCCGCGCGCCGGCCGCCGCGAGCGCGTGGGCCGGGCTGCCCGGAATCCGCTCGCACGACAGCCCCAGGCCGGGCAGGACGGCCGCGATTCGGTCCCGGACCGAGAGCACCGCCGACGGCAGACCGTCATCCACCCCCTCCGGCCGCAGCGGCCTTCCGTCCTCCGGTCCCCCGACATGGATCATGCGGAGCGACCGCCCGCTCCGGTCGGCCTCCGCGGCCGCCCATGCGGCCGCCGCCGTGCTCTGCTCCGAGCCGTCGATCCCCACCACCACGGAGTGCGACATGTCGCGTCCTCTCTCGGTCCCACGGGACGCCGCCGTCCGCGTCCCCGCTGTCCGGGACAGCATCGCGCCGTAGCCGAGGGCGGCGGCAGGGGCCGAGCAGCCCTGCGTCCGGGCCCAAAGTCCCGGCGCCACGCGGGGGATCGCGCGTCCGGCACCGCCGCCGCCGTGCGGCCTCGTACTGCAGCACAGCGGACCCGACGCGCAGCCCCGTGAGGCGGTCCTCACCGCGGGCGCCGGCCGGCGGCGGTCGGCGTCCTCCGCGGCACAGGACGCCGACGTGGCGGGATCCTTCGCCCGCCGCTGCCCGGCCCCGGCCATCGGCGACGAGGTCCGCGCGACCACCACCGTGACCACGGTGCTGATGCCCCACATCACCAGCCAGTTCGCACGTCGCGCCCCGGGTGGCCCGTACGACTGGCGCCGGGTCCTTGCACCGGGCGCCGGGCACCGGAACGACGCGAACCGGGGACGGCTGAGGCCGTCCCCGGTTCGCGTTCCCGCGCCGGCTACCCCACCGGCGTGATGAGGCCGTAGTGGCCGTCGTAGCGGTGGTAGAGCACGTTGCCCCGCCCGGTGGCGGTGTCGGTGAAGAAGACGAACGGCAAGCCGGTGAGGTCGAGCCTCGACACCGCTTCGGCCACCGTCAGGTCCGGCACCCCGGCGGTGCTCACGGTGAGCCCCTGCTCCGGCTCGCCGACAGGTCCGGTGCCGGCGAGGCGGTGCCCGTCGGTGCGCTCGTCGCGGTAGACGACGCTGTCGCAGCCGGTGGCGGCGTCGGTGAACAGGTGGAAGTCGTAGTCCATGGCCTCCATCTCGAACACGGCGGCCCGGGCGCTCTGGCTGGGCAGGCTGTACGTCTTGTGCCGCACGACCCGCCGTTCCTCCGGCGCCAGGGCGCGCCGGAGCGGGCGGTGCCCGCGGGCCGCCTCGTCGTCCCAGGCCCCTCGGTCGGCCGGGACGGCGGTACGGTGCGAGTCGCGGTGCCGGTGCACCCGGGCGAGCCGGGCGCTCAGCCGGTCCCGGAGCAGGTCGACGGCCTCCTGCATGGTCGCGGCCGCCACGTGGGCGCGGACCGGGCGGCCGTTGAGGTCCACCACGGCCTGGGCGATGGCGGGCTTGACGACGGCGTGGTTGCTCTCCTGGGTGAGCTTCACCCGGGCCGCGAGGACCGGCTCGTGCAGCCGCTCGACCACAGCCAGCAGCCTTGCCCTGGCGTAGTCCGGCGCGGCGAGGGACACCTCGCCCCGGGTCTCGACCTCGATGTCGTGGGCGATCGGCGGGTGCGAACGGTCCATCAGGAGTCCTGCCTTTCGGATGTGGTGTCGGACGGCCGGGCGCCGGGCGGCACCGTCGCCGGCCGGACGTCCCGCCGGCAGGGCCCTTGGCCCTTCTCCCCGCCGTCCGGGGCGGCGCGGACGGCGGTCCCGGTAGTCCCCAGGACGGTGCCGAGGGCGTTGTCGAGCGGGCCGATGGCGGCCAGGCCGCCGGTCCGTTCGGCGAACGCGGCGGCGGCCTCGGTCTTGGGTCGCATCGAGCCCTCGGGCAGGTCCAGCGCGCGCAGGCGCTCGGGCGTGGCGGTCACCAGCGGGCCGGGGTGGGCGGTGCCGTAGCGGGTGAACACGTGCGTGACGTCGGTGAGGATCAGCAGGGCGTCGGCGTCCAGCTGCTCGGCGAGCAGGGCGGCGGTGCGGTCCTTGTCGACGACGGCCTCGGTTCCCCGGAGCAGGCCGGTGTCGCGGTCACGGATGACCGGGACGCCCCCACCACCACCGCAGATCACCACCGCTCCGCCGGCCAGCAGGCGGCGGACGAGGGGCACTTCCAGCACCGCCCGCGGTTCGGGCGAGGGAACGACACGGCGTCGGTCCGCGCCGTCCGGCGCGGTGGTCCAGCCGCGCTCGCGCTCCAGGGTGCGGGCCTGCCGCTCGCCGAGTCGCTGCCCGATGAACTTGGTGGGGTGGGTGAACGCCGGGTCGCCCGGGTCGACCTCGGTGTGGGTGACGAGGGCGGCGACCTCCCGCCCGGGGAGGCGGTTCATCAGCTCCCGGGCGAGCAGGGTGCCGATCATGCCCTGGGTCTGGGCGCCGAGGACGTCCAGCGGATAGGGCGCGGTGAGGGCCGGGTCGGTCTCGCTCTCGACGGCGAGCAGGCCGATCTGTGGGCCGTTGCCGTGGGTGATCACCACCTCGTGCCCGGCCTCGACGAGCTCGGCGAGCGAGCGGGCCGCCTGGTGGACGTGGTGCAACTGGACCTCGGCGTCCGGGTGTTCACCCCGCTGGAGCAGGGCGTTCCCGCCGAGGGCGGCGACGATGCGCACGGTCAGTCCCTCCCCAGGGTGGCGACCAGGATCGCCTTGATGGTGTGCATCCGGTTCTCGGCCTGGTCGAACACCAGCGAGGCCGGCGACTCGAAGACCTCGTCGGTGACTTCGACGCCGTCGAGCCCGTGGCGGGCGGCGAGTTCGGCACCGAGGTCGGTACTGGTGTCGTGCAGGGCCGGCAGGCAGTGCAGGAAGGCCGTGTCCGGGTTGCCGGTGGCGGCGAGGGTCTTGGCGTCGACCTGGTACGGCAGCAGCTGGGCGATGCGGTCGGGCCAGTGGTCGTGGTCCTCGCCCATCGACACCCACACGTCGGTGTAGAGGTAGTCCGCGCCGCGCACGGCCTGGGCCACGTCCTCGGTGAGGGTCAGGCGGGCGCCGCTCTCCAGCGCGAGCGCCCGGCACCCGGCGACGCGCTCCGGCTCGGGCCACAAAGCGCTCGGCGCGGCGATCCGGACGTCCATGCCGAGCAGACTCCCCATCGTCATCAGCGAGTTGGCGGTGTTGTTGCGGGCGTCGCCGAGATAGCAGAAGGAGATCTCCGCCACCGGCCGGCCGCTGTGCTCACGCATCGTGAACACGTCGCACAGGCTCTGGGTGGGGTGGCAGGCGTCGGTGAGACCGTTGTAGACCGGTACTCCGGCGCGGCGGGCGAGTTCGGTGACGGTCCCCTGGTCGAAGCCGCGGTACTGGATGCCGTCGTACATCCGGCCGAGGACGCGGGCGGTGTCGGCGACGCTCTCCTTGTGTCCGATGTGGGAACTGTCCGGCCCGAGATAGGTGGTGGTGGCGCCCTGGTCGGCGGCGGCGACCTCGAAGGCGCAGCGGGTGCGGGTGGAGTTCTTCTCGAAGATCAGCGCGAGGCGGCGGCCGGTGAGCCGGGGCGTCTCGGTGCCGGCCCGCTTCGCGGCCTTCAGCTCGGCGGCGAGGTCGAGCAGGTGGTGGATCTCGGCGGCGGTGAAGTCGAGTTCGTCCAGGTAGTGACGGCCGTGCAGGTCGATGGTCATGGCGGTATCTCCTTGTGGGGGTGGTCAGTTGGCGGGGTCGCGCTGGATGGGGCAGCTCATGCAGCGCGGGCCGCCGCGGCCGCGGCCGAGCTCGGATCCGGCGATGGTGACGATCTCGACGCCCTGCTTGCGCAGATGGGTGTTGGTGGTCGTGTTGCGCTCGTAGCCGACGACGACGCCGGGTTCGAGGGCGAGGAAGTTGCTGCCGTCGTCCCACTGTTCGCGCTCGGCGGCGCGCACATCCTGCTCGGCGGAGAGGAAGCGCACCGTGTCCAGGCCGAGGGCCTCGGCGAGCGAGGCGGCGAGGTCGGTGTCGGGGCGGACGTCGAAGCCGGCCGGTCGTTCCGGGGCGGGCGTCAGGGTCCAGGACCGCAGTCCGTCGGCCAGCCCCGGGTAGACGACGAAGGTGTCCCGGTCGATCATCGTCAGGACGGTGTCCAGGTGCATGAAGGCCCGGCTCTCCGGCAGGCGGACGGCGATCAGCCGCCGCGCGGTGCCGTACTGGAACAGCTGCTGGGCCAGTTGTTCGACGGCCTGCGCGGTGGTGCGCTCGCCCATGCCGACCATGACCACGCCCTCGCCGACGACGTGGACGTCGCCGCCCTCCAGGCTGGTGCCCGGGGCCTGGACGGTGCCGTCCAGCAGCGGGGGCGCGGTCTCGGCGAACAGCGGGTGGAAGCGGTAGACCGCGGCGGTGTGCAGGGTCTCCCGCCGACGGGCGGGCTTGGCCATCGGATTGAGGCTGTAGCGCCCGCCGATCCAGCAGGAGTTGTCGCGCGGGAAGAGGTGGTTCGGGAGCGGCGGCAGGGCGAAGTCCTGCTCCCCCAGCGCGTTCCAGACCAGGCTGTGCGGGCTCTTCAGCGGCAGGTCGTCCTTGAGGACGCCGCCGATCAGGTACTCGGCGAGGGTCGGGCCGTCCACGTCCTCGCACAGTGCCCGGACCGGGTCGACCAGAGCGGGCCCGACGGTGGCCTCGGTGACGATCTGTCCGAGCAGCCAGGCCCGGGCCGGCGGCAGGGCGAGGGTCTCGCCGAGCAGGTCGGCGTAGTGGTGGACGCGGACGCCGTAGTCGCGCAGCACCTGGGCGAAGGCGTCGTGCTCCTCGCGGGCGCGCTTGGCCCACAGGATGTCGTCGAACAGCAGGTCGTCGACGTTGCGGGGAGTGAGCCGGGCGAGTTCGAGGCCGGGGCGGTGCAGGATGACCTGGCGCAGGCGGCCGGCTTCGGAATCGACACGCAGGGTGTTCATCGGTGGGTCTCCTCGTTCTCGGCGCGTGGACGCGGTTCTCAGTGCTGGTGCCGCGGGCGCAGCGCGCGCAGGACGATCGTCGGCAGGCCGACGGGGTGGGCCGTGCGGGCCGGGTGGGCCATCGGCGCGGGGGCGGCGGTCGTGCCGGCACCGGAGGGCTCCGCCGGGACCGTGGCGCTCCCGCCCCGCTCCCGCTTGAGCCAGATGTAGACCGGGATGCCGGCCAGGATGGTGAACAAGCCGTAGTAGACGGTCTGGTAACCGCTGCCCTGGATCGACCAGTAGGAGAACACCAGGGCGAGGACGGTCACGGTGACGTCCCGGGCCAGGCGCCGCCGGTCGAGCTCGGCGCGGCTGTGCTGCACCAGCCAGAGCAGCTGGGCGGCCGCGGACACCAGGTACGGGATGACGGCGGTCAGGACGCTCAGCAGCACGATCTCGGTGAAGACCTTGGTGAACTGGGTGTAGCTGACCACGGTGAGCACCGACGCGAGCAGGGTCGCCGACACGATGCCGAAGACGGGCACCTGGCCCTGCCCCCGGAGCTTGGCGAACGCGGACGGGAACAGTCCGTCCCGGGCCGCGGCGAGCGGCATCTCGGCGCAGATGAGCGTCCAGCCGTTGAGTGCCCCGAGGCCCGAGACGATCGCCGCGGCGGCGACCAGGTTCCCGGCCCAGGTGCCGCCCGCGATGGTGTTGAACGCGTCGGTGAACGGTGCGGTGGAGCCAGCGAGTTGATCGTGCGGGACGGTGCCGAACACGGCCAGGGTTCCGAGGAGGTAGATCGCCGCGCAGGCCAGCGTGCCGTACACGGTCGCCCGGGGCACGTTGCGCTTCGGGTCCCGGACCCGGCCGGCGGCGACGGAGGCGGTCTCCAGCCCGATGTAGCTGAACAGGGCGATGGCGCCCGCCGCCGAGACGGCGCCGAGCGCCGACCCTCCACTCGCGTTGAAGGCCCCGAAGTTGCCGGACTTGACGAACAGCAGTCCGGCGGTCGCCATGAAGCCCAGTGGCAGGAACTTCAGCACGGTGGTGACCAGTTGGAAGGCCCCGGTGTTCCGCGCGCCCGTCAGGTTGACGGCCGCCGGCAGCCAGAGCCCGGCCAACGCGATCGTGATCGACGCCCAGGTGTGGTGACCCTTGTCGACGAACACCTCGACGTAACCGACCCAGGCCACCGCGATGGCCGCGTTGCCCGCCCAGGCGGTGATCCAGTAGGACCAGGCCGTCAGGAACCCGGCGAACTCGCCGAACGCCTCCCGGGCGTAGACGTAGGGGCCGCCGCTGCCCGGCACCCGCTCGGACAGCCGCCCGAACACCACCGCCAGTGCCAGGGCGCCGACGGTCACGGCGACGAACGCCACCAGTGCGATCGGGCCGTAGGGAGCGAGCGCGGACGGCAGGGCGAACACGCCCGTGCCGATGATGCTGCCGACGACCAGCGCGGTCGCGGCGGGCAGTCCGAAGCGCGTGTCGGTTCTCCGTTGCCCCGGGGCCGCGGCGGCGGCCCGTCGATCCGGTCGGTCGGGTGCGGACATGAGGGTGCTCCTAGGTCAGAGTGGAGGTCCGGGGCGGGGGCCTGCCCACCGCTCGCCGATGAAGATCCTCGTCTGCCGGGCGGCCCCGCCCCAGGGGCCGACGGTCCCTGCTCCCCCTGCCCGCGGTCCCGGTCCCCCCGCCCGGTGGTCCCGGGCGGGACCGGGACCACCGGGGCCCGGCCCGGGCCCCTCGCGGTCGACATGCAGAGGTACCGGGAGGGGCGCACGGCCCGCCGGTCCCGCGACCGGGACCACCGGCCCCCCGGCCGGTCCCTTCGGTCCCTTCTCCCGTCGGCGCCCGGACGGGAGATTCGACGGCATGCCGGGCGTCGGCCGTCCGGGCCCGGTGCCGTGATCCGACGAAGAGGAAACCACCATGACGCGCTGTGTCCTGACCGGAATCGACGGATCGCCGCAGAGCGAGGCCGCGGCCCTGTGGGCGGCCGAAGAGGCCCGCCGCCGGGGCTGCGCCCTCCGGCTGCTGCACGCCTGGCCGTGGCTCGACGCCGGGGACGACAACACCTCGCGGCCCGGCGACCCGCGGCCGAGGGCGTTGGACGCCCTTCACGGCATCGGCGACCGGATCCGGCACGACCACCCGGACCTCCCGGTGGAGGCCGCGGTGCTCTCGGACGATCCGGTCGACGGGCTGATCGCCGCGGCGAAGGGGCAGGAACTGCTGGTGCTCGGGTCCCGCGGGCTCGGCGGGTTCGCCGGCCTCCTGGTCGGTTCGGTGGGGCTCGCGGTGGCAGCCGGCGCGACCGTCCCGACGGTGCTGGTCCGCTTCGGACAGGCACCCGCCGAGCGGACCGCGGCCGCCGGGGCGACCCGGGAGGTGCTGGTCGGTCTCGACGGCCGTGAACCCTGCGACGCCGTCGTCGAGTTCGCCGCCGCCGAGGCGGAGCTGCGCGGCTGCCGGCTGCGCGTCGTGCACGGGTGGGACCTGGTGGCCTCCTGGGCCTACGGGGGCCTGATGTCGCCCATGGTGGACCCGGTGGAGCAGGAGGCCGGCGAAACGGCCCTGATCTCACCGGTCCTCGCCGGCCTGAGGGCAAGGCGCCCCGGCGTCGACATCGTCGAGGAGGTCCGCCTCGGCGGCGGAGCCCAGGCCCTGCTGGAGGCCTCCACCCGTGCCGACCTCGTCGTCGTCGGCCGGCGGGAGCGCCGTCACCGCCTGGGACCGCGCCTCGGTCCGGTGGCCCACGCCGTTCTGCACCACTGCGCCGCCCCGGTCGTCGTGGTCCCCCACCCGTGAGCCGAGCGCACCCCGCACCACCGCCCACCCGAGCAGCGACAAGGAGCACCACCGTGTCCAGCACCCACCGCCGCGCCCGGCCCGACAACCCGTCCGCACCGTCGTGCGGCCACCTGCGCCGGGCCTTCGGTCCGGAGCGCAACCCACTCGGCCGCGCTCTCGACCGGGCCCGGAGCCGGGCGGTGGTGCTCACCGCCCTCGGGATCGGCCTCGCGGCACTCCTCGGCGCCGGGGCCGCCGTCACCCATCTCTCCGTCGGCCAGCGGCAGGCCGCGGCCACGGCCGCCCGCCTGCACCGCGTCGAAGCCTCGGTGCAGGGCTCGGTCCGGAGGGCGGAGGCCACCGTCGCCGGCGGAAAGGCCGTCTACCGCGCCGACGCCGCCTGGACCTACCCCGGCAACCAGCGCAACACCGGCACCATCGACGTACCCCGGGCCACCGGGCCCGGTGCCACCGTCGGAATCTGGGTCGACCGGGACGGCCGCCCGGCGGCCGCACCCCCGAGCACCGCCGACCTCGTGTTCGACGCGGTGTTCCTCGGCCTGTTCCTCTTCGCTCTGCTCAGCGTGCTCGCCTCCGCCGGGCTCTGCGTCAGGCTGAGCGCCCTGGACCGTCGGGCCGACCGGGCCTGGACACGGTCCTGGGCCCGGCTGGAACCCGTGTGGAGCGGCCGCGCCCCACGCGGACACCACCCCGGCTGACCGGACACGACGGCACGGTTCCCCCCGACCGGCTCGGCTCTGCAAGGAGGACCGTGCCAGACCGACCCGGCACCGCGCGGGCCGTCGTCGCCGCCGCGTGCGCCGCACCGCCCGTCCACAACACCAGCCGAGCTCGACGGCCGGGCCCTCCAGCTGGACCAGGATCGGGATCAGCTTCTGCCCCGTGTCGATACCGTCGCACCCACTGGCCGCCACGCTCCACAACAGCCGTGTCCCGGACCGAGTAGGGCCGGACGGCCCTACCGAAACCACCCCCGGTCACGCCAGACTTCGCGTAGGTTTCACGCAGCCTGCCACCGGGGCGGGCACACGGGGGTTGGAGCGGTGATGACGGAGAGTCCGGCAGCTGGGACGAGCGGCCCGGTGAAGGTGTTCCTGCTGGACGACCACGAGGTGGTCCGTCGGGGCGTGCACGACCTGCTGGACGCCGAGCCGGGCCTCCAGGTGATCGGCGAGGCCGCCACGGTCGAGCAGGCCCTCGCCCGGGTCCCCGCCCTCCGCCCCGACGTCGCCATCCTCGACATGCGGCTGCCGGACGGCGACGGCGTGACGGTCTGCCGCGAACTGCGCTCAAGCATGCCGGGACTTGCCTGCCTGATCCTCACCTCGTTCGACGACGAGGAGGCCCTCCTGGACGCCATCATGGCCGGAGCCGCCGGCTACGTCCTCAAGCAGATCAGCGGAACCGACCTGGTCTCCGCCGTGCGCACGGTCGCCTCCGGCCAGTCGATGCTCGACCCCGGCGCTGCCACCCGTCTGATGGCCCGCCTGCGCGGCGACGCCACCACCCAGCAGAGCTCCGACCTGCCCCGGCTCACCGAACGGGAGCGGGAGGTCCTCGCCCTGGTCGGCGAGGGGCTGACCAATCGCCAGATCGGTCAACGGCTCTACCTCGCCGAGAAGACCGTCAAGAACCACATCTCCCGCCTGCTGGCCAAGCTCGGCGTGGAACGGCGCGTCCAGGCCGCCCTGATCGCCACCCAGACCCTGGCAACCAACCGGCAGCCCACCGATCGGCCCGGCCGCTGAACCGACCGCCTCGGGACACCAGCCCCCACCGACGAGGCCCGGCCGGCGCCCTCGCCGGCCTCTCGGTCGGCGGCCGGCACGACGGACGCGGCGCCGTGAGGCCGGGTCAGTGTTCCAGCGGCACCGACCAGGACAACCTGGTGCCGCCGGCCTCCGGAGAGACCAGTTCGAAGACACCCCCCAGGGTCTCGGCCCGCTCCGCGAGGTTGCGCAGCCCGCTACGCCGCCCCTGCTCCGGGATGCCCACCCCGTCGTCCTGCACCGTGAGCACCACCCGGGACCCGGTCGCCTGCAGTACCACCTCGATCCGCCCTGCCCGCGCGTGCCGGGCCGCGTTGCTCAACGCCTCCCCCAGAACCGCCACCACGTGGTCGGCCACCTCCGCGGGCACGTCCGTGTCGAGCAGGCCCTCCATGCTCAGCCTGGGCGGGAAGCCCAGCCCGGCCTGCGCCTCCTCGGCCACCCGCACCACGCGTGCCCGCAGGCCCTGGACGCCCTTCTCCTCCCGCGCCCGCAGGCCGAAGATCGTCGACCTGATGATCTTGATGGTCTCGTCCAGGTCCCCCACCGCTCGCAGCACCCGGTCCGAGGCGCCGGGATGCTCGATGAAGCGGGCCGCGCTCTGCAGGGTCATCCCGGTCGCGAACAACCGCTGGATGGCCAGGTCGTGCAGGTCCCGGGCGATCCGGTCCCGGTCCTCCAGCATCGCCAGTTGCTCGGCGTCCCGGCGGCGTTCGGCGAGTTCCAGGGCGAGCGCCGCCTGATCGGCGAAGCCCAGCAGCGGGCCGATCTCCCGGTCCGTGAACGCCGCCTCCCCCGTCCGCCGCGCCAGCAGCAGCACGCCGTCCACCGGACCACCCGCGCGGCCCAGCGGAACGGCCACCGCCGGGCCCAGACCGTCGTAGAGTCGCGGCCCTTCCGTGAACCGCGGATCACCCGCCAGGTCCGCCGTCGCCGCCGGAGAGCCCTGCGCGCACGCCTCGCCCGCCAGCGTGCCCTCCAACGGCACGTCCAGGCCCTGCCTCCCGGCCGTGTCCCCGCCCAGTGCCAGCTCGACCCGTACCGTCCCGGTACCCGGAACGGGCACCGAGACGTCCGCCAGTTCGGCGCAGGTGATCTCCCGCGCCCGGCGCGCGATCAGCTCGACCACCTCGGAGCGGTCACCTCCCGACAGCAGCCCACGGGTGATCTCCGCACTCGTGCCGAGCCAGCGCTGCTGGCGCTGCGCCTCCTCGTACAGCCGGGCGTTGTCGATCGCGACCCCGGCCGCCACCGCCAGGGTCGAGATCACCGACTCGTCGTCGGTGTCGAACTCCTCACCGGAGCGCTTGTCGGTCAGGTACAGGTTGCCGAACACCTCCTCGCGCACCCGTACCGGCACCCCGAGGAACGCCCGCATCACCGGGTGTTGCGCCGGGCAACCCACGGACGACGGGTGCTCGGCGAGGTCCATCATTCGCAGCGGCTCCGGGTGGCGGATGAGCTCCCCCAGGAGGCCCCGACCCGTCGGATACGGCCCGATCCGCTGGATCTGCTCGTCCGACATGCCCACAGTGAGGAACTGGGAGAGCGTCTCGCCGTCGGGGCCGATCACCCCGAGCGCCGCATACCGGGCGTCCACCAGGACGGCGGCCGCCTCCACGATGCGCCGCAGCACCTGCGTCAGCTCCAGCTCGCGGCCTACCGACAGCACCGCCTCCAGCAGACTGTGCACCCGGTCCCGAGTGCCCCGGGCCGCGTCGATCCGCGCCTGCAACTCCTCCAACAGCTCGTCCAACCGCAGCTGCGGGATCCGCGACCGCACCTCGTCCCCGCCCATACGAGCCTCCTCGTCCCTTGCCGCCGGCGCGTCGATTCTTGCAGAAGACGCCACCGACCGAGTCGGACGAGCGGCCCCCACCCGAGCCGACGCGCGCGGTGCGCCACCGGGCTGGGTTCATGCCCCGGCGGGCTGGGTGAGCGTGTGCCAGGCGTGGTAGCCGCCGAGGAGGTCGGCGGTGTCGGGGTGGCCGTGGTGGCGGAGCAGGCTGGCGGCGATGGAGGAGCGGTGGCCGCCGGCGCAGTGGACGACCAGGGGGCGGTCGGTGGGGAGTTCGGTGAGGCGGCCCGGGAGTTCGGTCAGGGGGATGTGGAGGGAGCCGCCGATGGAGCCGGCTTCGCGTTCGCCGCAGGTGCGGACGTCCAGGACGGTGGGCGGCTGTGCGCTGGTGAGGGCGGTGCGGAGCTGCTCGGCGGTGAGGCGGCGGGCGGGGGTGAGGTCGTCGGCGAGGGCGGGCAGGGCGTTGGCGGGGTTACGCAGGTAGCCGGCGATGTGGTCGAAGCCGATGCGGGCGAGGCGGGTGATGACCTCGTCCTCGCGGTCCTGCGGGGCGATGATCGCGAGGGTGCTGTCGGGGGTGAGGACGGTGCCGGCCTGTTCGGCGAAGCGGCCGTCGAGGGGGACGTTGACGGCGCCGTGCAGGTGTCCGGCGCCGAAGTCCTGGGGGTTGCGGGCGTCGAGGACGACGGCGCCCGCGGCGCGGGCCTCCCGGAGGCCTTCGGGGCACAGGGGGCGGGCGGCAGCGGTGCGGTCGAGGAGCGGGTGCTCCTGCCGGTTGAGGGCGGCGTCGTGGCCGAAGTAGGCGGGGGCGGTGGACTGGCCGGCGGTGACGATGCGGACGAAGGTGTCCTGGTCCATCGGCGCGCAGGCGTAGTTGGTGGCGCGCTCGCGGCCGATGGTGGAGCGGCGGTCGGTGGAGAGGTTCTTGCCGCAGGCGGAGCCGGCGCCGTGGGCGGGGAAGACGAGGGTCTCGTCGGGCAGGGTCATCAGCTTGCGGTGGACGCTGTCGTAGAGCATGGCGCCGAGTTCCTCGGCGGTGACGCCGGTGGAGGCGAGCAGGTCGGGGCGGCCGACGTCGCCGATGAACAGCGCGTCGCCGGTGAGCACGCCGTAGGGGACGGTGTCGTCGGGCTGCTCGAAGACCAGGATGCTGATCGACTCGGGGGTGTGGCCGGGGGTTTCGAGGATCTGGAGGGTGACGTCGCCCAGCTCGATCCGCTCGCCGTCGGCGAGCTTGCGGATGGGGTAGTCGGTCTCCGCCCGCCGCCCGTAGCCGATCCAGGCGCCGGTGCGGGCAGCGAGTTCGAGGTGGCCGGCCAGGAAGTCGGCGTGGAAGTGGGTGTTGACCACCGCCTCGACGGTGAGGCCGCGGGCCTCGGCCTCGGCGACGTACTCGTCGACGTCGCGCCGCGGGTCGACGACGACGGCGCGACCGGTGCGCTCGTCCGCGATCAGGTACGAGGCCTGGGAGAGGCAGTCGAGGTAGAACTGGGCGAAGTACACGGGGAATCCTCCTGGGCGGCGCCGGGCGTCGCAACGCACTGATCGATACCCCCCTCGGTATATGTGCCAGCATACGACAGGACTGCCGATACGGGAGGGGGTATCTCGGAACGCTTTCGATAATACCCCCGGGGGTACTATGGTGAGGAACGACGGGACCCGGCCGCCGCTGTCCCACCGACGCGCCGCGGCCGTGGACCGGCCCCTCGGAGGCCCCCGCACGTCGCCGGGCCACCGAGCCGGGCGCGCCCGTCGCACCGCCCCGCGCCCCCGAGCCGCGGGCGGACACCCCCACGCCGACGGCGTGCGCCGCCGACGCTCCGGACCCACCCCCCGGTCCCGGGCGCCCCGCACCACGCCAGACCACCCACCGGAGAAGCGCATGCCCCCGCTGCCGTCCACCCCCTCCCGGAACCCCCATCCGGCCCACACCGGCGCCGCCCTATGACCGCACTGCTGCTGGCCCTGGCGGCCGGAGCCGTGGTCGGCCTCGCCCTCGGCGGGCTGGGCGGGGGCGGCAGCATGCTGGCCGTCCCGGCGCTCGTCTACCTGCTGGGATTCAGCCCGGCCCTCGCCACCACGGCGGGCCTGGCGATCGTCGCCGCCACCTCGCTGACCGGCCTGTTCGCCCACGCCCGGGCGGGCCGGGTGCGCTGGCGCACCGGCGCCCTGTTCGCCGCCGCCGGCCTGCCCGCCGCCGCGGCGGCCGGGGCGGTCTCCGCGCACCTGCCCGGGGCGCTGCTGACCGGCGCCTTCGCACTCCTGGCCGGGCTCGCCGCCTGGCGGATGCTGGCATCGACCAGGGCGACGGCACCCGCGGAGGCGCGGGTGGGGACCGTACCCGCGCCGGCGGCACCAGCAGAAACCCGGGCGCGGACGGCGGCCGTGCGGACGGCGGCGACAAGATCGCCCGCCGTCGCGCCCCGGACCCGGCCCACCGCCGGAGCGGGCCGCGCGGCCGCGGCGGGCGCCGGGCTCGGCGCCGTCACCGGGCTGCTCGGCGTCGGCGGCGGATTCCTCGCCGTCCCGGCCCTGGTCTCGGCACTCGCCTTCACGATGGCCGAGGCGGTCGGCACCAGCCTGCTGGTCATCTCCGCCAACTCCCTCGCCGCGCTGCTCCCCCGGCTCGGCGCCGCCGGGTCCGTCGACTGGTCGGTGGCAGCGCCCTTCACCGGGGCCGCGATCCTCGGCGCCTGGGACGGCAAGCGGCTCGCCGACCGGTTCGCCGGCCGCACCCTGCAGCGGCTCTTCGCCATCGCCCTCCTCGGCGTCTCCGCGCTGATGCTGGTCGGCACGCTGACCTGAGGCCGACGCCCACGCGCTGCCGGAACCCCGCCCCCACCAACCGAATCCCCGCCTCCTCTCTCCGGCCCGGCCCAGCGGCCGCCGCCGGCTTCCCCACCCCCACCGAAAGGACCCCCCATGACCACGCCGCTGACCGTCGAGCAGCTCCACCCCCGCCTCGGGCAGCTCACCCTCATCGACGTCCGCTCCCCCGGCGAGTACGCCTCCGGGCACGTCCCCGGCGCCCTGAACGTGCCGCTCGACCGGCTCGACCAGGCCCTCGCCGCGCTGCGCGCCGCCGCCGAACGGGGCGAGCTGGCGATCGCCTGTGCCTCCGGCCGGCGGGCCGCCACCGCCTGCCGGCAGCTCGCCGGCGCCGGCGTCCCGGCCCGCGTCCTGACCGGCGGCACCGATGCCTGGGCTGCGGCCGGCCACCCGCTGGAGCGACCGGCCGGTGCACGGGCCGTCTGGGCGATGGACCGTCAGGTCCGCTTCGCCGCGGGAACGCTGGTCCTGCTCGGCCTGGTCGCCGACCGCGCCCTGCCGGGCACCCGCCGACTCGCGGCCGCGGTCGGCGGCGGGCTGGTGTTCTCCTCGCTGACCGACACCTGCGCCATGGGCCGGGCGCTCGGCAGGCTCCCGTTCAACCGCCCCCGCTCCGGCGCCCCGGGCCTGGACGAGACGCTGGCGGCGCTCGGGCGCTGAGCCGCGGGCGCTCGCGGCACTCGGGCTGAGCCGCAACGCTCGCGGCATTCGGGCGCTGAACCGCAGAAGCGCTGAACCCCAACTGCGCGCGACTCTCGCACACTGAGCCGACCGCCGGAGGCGAAGGTCCCCGCCCACCCCCGTGGGGCGGGGACCTTCGCCGGTCGGCAGCGGCCAGGACGGCACCCGGAGCCGCCGGGGCCCGACGGCGAAACGGGACGATCAGGGCCGCTTGTGCGCCGCCCGTTGACGGGACTCGGACGACGCTGTGAAATAACACATGTCACCCGTCACATGAGTCAAGGCCGTTTCGGGGATTTGAACGTTCAAACCCACTCCCCCCGGCCGACCCGCCCTGACCCACGACGCTCCGCCGGACCGCCCGTCCACGCACCCGCCCCCTGATGCACCCGCCCCCTGACGCACCCCCACCCGCCCGACAGGAGAGCCGCCATGCCCCTCACCCGTGCCCCGCGCCGCGGACCGGCCCGAGCCCTGCCCCCGGGCCTCACGGCCCTCACCGTCCTCGCCGTCCAGGCCGCCGGGGCAGGGCCCGCCCTGGCCGCCGACGCGGCGGCTCCGCTGGCGGACGGCGGCACCTATGTCATCTCCTCCGCGCTGGACGGCAGTTGCCTCGGACCGCAGTACGCGCAGACCGCCCCCGGCACGCCGGTGGTCGGCGCCGCCTGCCAGGGCCTGCTCAGCCAGCGCTGGCAGCTGCACCGGACCACCACCGGGGGTTACCAGCTCGTCAACGCCGCGAGCGGCCGCTGCCTCGCCCTCGGCGGGGCCGGGCAGCGCCCCACCGCGGCGGACTGCGGCACCGCCCCCGGCACCGCCGCCTTCACCATCTCCCGTGCTCCGGGCGGCCGTTACACGCTGGCCGCGGGCGGCGGCTGTCTCACCGCCGCGGACGCGGACGACCGGGAGGCCGCGGCCCGGCGCCGGGACTGCGACACCCGGCCCGCCCACCGGTGGACGCTCACCCGCACCGAGCCGCTGGTCCTGCCCAACCCGGGCTTCGAACAGGGCGCGGACGGCTGGACCCTCACCGAGCACACCGGCACCGCCACCAACAACCCGCACACCGGCAGCCGCCTCGCCTACCTGGACGCCGGCACCGGCTACCGGGTGAGCCGCCAGGTCACGGCCGTCACCGCGGGCGCCTACGACCTGTCGGCCTGGATCGCGACCGGCGGCGCCGGGGGCACCTTCGAGGTCCGCGTCAACGGTGCCGTGGCGGGCTCGCTGAGCCTGCCCGAACAGCCCACCTACGCCAAGTACTCGCTGCCCCGGATCCGCGTCGCGGCCGGCGACACCGTCACCGTCGGCATCGGCTCCTCCCCCACCGGCTGGGTCAACGTCGACGACGTCGCCGTCGCCCCGGCCGCGCCCCGGGACCCGCGGATCAGCTCCTCCGACCCGGAGGTCGTCGCCCTGTTCGACTGGGCCAAGACCAAGGCCAACAGCTGGGTGCAGCAGGCCGGCACGAGCGGTGTGCTCAACATGGACGAGAACCACACCGGCGGCACCGGCAGCACCACCTACGACACCACCTACTGGGCCGGCTACCCGTTCCGCTCCGACTTCTACAGCCGCGACTTCGCCCACCAGCTGGTCGGCGCCCACCTGCTCGGCCTGGACGCCGAGAACAAGACCATGCTGCGCGGCTTCGCCGCCTCGGCCACCGAGGTCAACCGGCTCTACCCGGTCTGGGCGCTCAACTTCGACGCCAGGACGTACGGCAGCATCGACTACCGCGGACCCGACCGCTTCGTCCGCGAGCTGCCCGCGCCGTTCGAGCTGGTGCAGAAGGCCGGCGAGGCCTACCAGTGGACCGGGGACCGCGACTACGTCGACGACCCCACCCTCACCGGGTACGTCCGCAACACCCTCGGCCCCTTCATCGCCGGCCACCCCGGCCCCGTCGACAACGGCGGCCTGCCCATCCCCCAGGCCACCAGCAGCAGCATCTTCGCCGGCACCGCCAGCTACGCCGAGAACGCCACCAGCACCTACGCCGAGGCCGGCGACGCGCTGGGCTCCCAGTACCAGGCGTACCTCGCGGCCGCCGCGCTGGCCTCCGCCCAGGGCGACACCGCGACCGCGGCGGGCTACCAGCGGGCCGCCACCGCGCTGCGCACCTACGTCAACTCCACCTGGAGCGTGGACCCGGCGCAGCCCGGCGAGGTCGTGCACGGCTACGACACCACCGGCCGGCCGGTGACCGGCTGGGGGTACGAGGCCGGCGTACTGATGCCGGTCAAGGGGCTGCTCGATCCGGGCCCGCGCCGCGACGCCTTCCTCGCCGCCGTCGACGCGGCCGACTCCGGCCCGGACCGCTCGTCCAACCTGGAGGCCCTCACCTACCTGCCGGACGCCTTCTTCGCCAACCACGACGGCGACACGGCGTGGAAGTGGATGCGGCAGATCCACCAGGGCGTCGACCAGCTCCACGCGAGCGGACGCATGCTCAACGGCGACTACCCCGAGGTCCCGTTCACCCTGCTCAGCCAGACCGTCCAGGGCCTGCTCGGCGTGCAGCCCGACGCGGCCGCCGGCACCCTCACCACGGCCTCCCAACTGCCTTCCACGATGGGCTGGTTGCAGGTCGCCGACATCCCGGTCGGCGCCGGGTCCGTCACCGTCCGGCAGGACGGCCACCGCAGCACCACCCTGACCAACGCCGGCCGCTCCCCGCTCGTCTGGGAGGCCCGCTTCACCGGGGCGCGCACCGGCCTGACCGTCGACGGGCGGAGCCTGCCCGTCCGCACCAGGACGGTCGACGGCGTGACCTACACCTACGCCACCGTCACCGTCACCCCCGGCCGGACCGCGACCGCCGCCGTCACCGGCTGACCCCGCCGCGGGCCCATCGCCCGCCCCCGCCTGCACACCCCACACCCGCACGCCCCCCACCCCCCGGTACCGCGGCCGGCCGGGCCCCCGCCCCGGTCGGCCGCGCACCCCCGGACGCCCCGTCCGCCCCCACCGGCGCACCGCCGGATCCCCCACCACCCCCCCCACAGGAGCGCCCCATGCGCCTCGTCCCCCACCGCCTCGCGGCCCCCGTGCTCGCGCTGGCCCTCGCCGCCACCGGCCTCGGCACCCTCGCCCTGGGCACGGCCGCGCCGGCCGCCGCCCTGGGCAACGGCGCCGCCCTCACCCCGCCGATGGGCTGGAACTCCTGGAACTCCCTCGGCACCGAGGTCACCCAGGACCAGGTCGTCCAGACCATCGACTTCATGGCCGCCAACGGCCTGGTGGCCGCCGGCTACGACACCGTCACCATCGACGACGGCTGGTCGCTCTGGCACCGCGACGGCCAGACCACCGACCCGGCGCGCACCGCCGACGGCTCGCTGCAGCTCTACGACGCCGCCGGGAACCCCGTCAGCGGCACCGACGGCACCGGCCACGACCCCACCAGCGGCCACCTGCTCCCGCGCCCCGACCACTTCCCCGCGCAGACCGTCGACGGACGCACCGTCAACGGCATCGAGTACCTCGCCCGCTACGCGCACGGCAAGGGCATGAAGTTCGGCCTCTACGCCACCGACACCTACCTCACCTGCCAGATGCACCCCGGCAGCCTCGGCCACGAGGCCACCGACGCGGACGACTTCGTCTCCTGGGGCGTCGACTTCGTCAAGTACGACGACTGCCCGTACGGCCCGCGGATCACCGGCCCGGACGGCCACGACTACGGCACCCAGGGCGAGGGCCGGGAACTCACCCGCTCCGTCTACGCCCGCGTCCAGGACTTCCAGCGGGCGCTCGACGCCGCCTCCGCCGCCCACGGCCGGCCGAAGGTCACCCTCAGCGTCTCCGCGCAGCCCGTCCACACCGGCGTCCCGTACCTGCAGGCCGCCGACGACCCGGCGCGCACCGACCCGGTCGTCCGGGCAGCCGACCCGGTGCCCTTCCAGGCGCCCGGCTACGCGCCGACCGGCGTCTGGTGCGGCCAGGTCGCCAACCTCTGCCGGATCGGCGGCGACCGCGACAGCGAACTCGACGGCGTGCTCTGGAACGGGCAGTTGCAGACCGCCCTCCAGTACCCCGGCAACGTCCGACCGGGCAGCTGGAACGACCTCGACATGATGTTCACCGGCTGGCAGGACGTCTACGGCCTCTGGGGCACCACCGACACCTGCACCTGCCACAAGCCCTTCACCGGCGACGAGTCCCGCACCGAGACCTCGATCCTCGCGATGCTCGCCGCCCCGCTGATCTCCGGCGCCGACCTGCGCACCGCCGCGCAGTCCCGGCACACCCAGGACGGGCACAGCTGGTCCACCGGGATCGACGCGGCGAGCCTGGCCACGCTGAAGAACCGGGACGTCATCGCGATCGACCAGGACGCCCTGGCCCAGCCCGCGACACTGGTCGGCGCCCGGCCCGCGAGCCCCACCGCCCCGGTCGTCCTCAAGCGGCGGCTGGCGAACGGCGACACCGCCGTGCTGCTCGTCAACCAGGACCCGGCCGCGAGCCGGACCGTCGGCACCAGCCTGCGCGAGCTCGGCCTGAGCGGCCCCGGTTACACCGCCAAGGAGCTCTGGAGCGGCGCCGGATCGACCGTCACCGACACCCTGACCGCCACCGTGGCACCGCACGGCGCGGCGCTCTACCGGCTCTCCGCGCGGGCGGCCACCACCCCGGCCGCCGTGGTCGACGACGGCCGGTACCACGCCGTCGCCACGGGCGGCGGCATGGCCCTGGAGGTCTCGGGCACCTGCAGCTCCCCGCTCGGCTCCGTCGCGGACGTCAACACCTGGTGGCCCACCCACACCTCCGAGCAGTGGACCTTCACCGGCAACCCGGACGGCACCGTGCGGATCAGCGACAACTGCGGCACCGCCACCCACGCGCACACCGTGCTCTCGGCCGGGACGGCGGCCGGGAACAGCGCCTACCTGCTGAACCCTTCCCCCGGCAACCCCTGGCAGGAGTGGCGGGTCGTCCAGGACTCCGCCACCGGCGCCCTCACCATCACCAACGTCGCCACCGGCCTGGTGCTCACCGGCCACGGGGCGCCGGGCGCCACCGTGACCACGGACGCGGCGGACGGCGCCGCCGCCGGCCAGGGGTGGAACCTGCTGTCCTGACCCCGACGTCGCCGCGTCCGCCGGGCCTCGGCGAGCGGACGCGGCCGGGGCGAGCGCCACGCACGCGCAGAGGCCCGGGCCCGGCACCAGCAGCACGCCCGCGACGGCGACCGCCGCGACCGGGTACGACCGGCGGGCCGCCACCACCCGGCCCCGGTGCTCCGCCGGCGCGCCGCCCAGCACCGGGCCCACCGCGCCGCGGTGCGGGCGGCGGCCCGGCCGCTCCGCGACGGGACGGGACGGGACGGGACGGGACGGGACCGCGGTGCCGGACCGGGAATGCCCGGCACGACGGGCCACCGAGTGGCAGGGTGGGGGCCATGTGCGGCCGATTCGTCTCCACCACCACGCCCCAGGACCTCGTCAGCCTGCTCGGAGAGCTGCGCTGGGATCCGGCCGAGGCCCTCGCCCCCAGCTGGAACGTCGCCCCCACCGACCCGGTGCCGGCCGTGCTGGAACGCGTCGACCGGGAGACCGGTGAACTACTCCGCCAGCTGCGCCCGTTGCGCTGGGGCCTGGTGCCGTCCTGGTCCAAGGACCCGTCCGGCGGCGCCCGCATGATCAACGCCCGCTCGGAGACCGTCCACGTCAAGCCCGCCTTCCGCAAGGCCTTCGCCACCCGCCGCTGCGTCGTCCCCGCCGACGGCTACTTCGAGTGGCGCGAGGTCCCCGCCGAGGCCGGGCGGAAGAAGTACAAGCAGCCCTACTTCCTCAGCACCGGCTCGGTGATGCTGATGGCCGGCCTGTACGAGTTCTGGCGCGACCCGACCCGGCCCGAGGACGACCCGGCGGCCTGGCTGGCCACCGCCGCCGTCATCACCACCGACGCGAGCGACAGCGCCGGGCGCGTCCACGACCGGATGCCGCTCACCGTCGCCCCCGACGACCTCGCCTCCTGGCTCGCCCCCGACCACACCGACTCCGACGAGCTCCACCGGCTGCTCCGCCGCCCCGCCGACGGCGCCCTGACCGTCCGCGCCGTCCCCACCACCGTCAACAGCGTCCGCAACAACGGGCCCCAGCTCCTCGACCCCGCCCCCGACCCGCTCGGCCTGGCCGACTGACCGGACGTCGGCCGGCCCCGCCGCCCCCGCCGCCCCGCCGGCCCGACGGCCCGGAGAAGTCGCCCGGGGTCAGGCGCGCCCCAGCGGGAGGAGGTACTGGACGGGTTCGTCGAGGTCGTCCAGGCCGAGGAGTTCGTGGGCGAGGTCGTCGTGGAGGCCGCCGAGCGGGATCGTGCCGAGGCCGCAGGCGGCGGCGGTGAGCAGCAGGTTCTGGGTGAGGTGGCCGGCCTCCAGCAGGCCGAGGCGCAGCGCTCGCAGCCCGTAGCGGCGGCGCAGCAGGGCGAGGTCGAGGTGGACGGCCAGGACGGCGGGGGCGTGGTCGATGCCGACGGCGTCCGGGTCCTCGGCCGGGCGGGAGAGGTAGGAGGAGAGGGCCTTGAGGTCGTCGAGAGCGGGTGCCGGACCGATCGGGCGCAGGGCGCGGCGTTCCGGGAGGCACTGGTAGGTGCCGGCGGGCAGGCCGTCGACGGCGAGGGCGAGCAGCCGGACCCGGACGGAGTGGAGGGCGCCCGCGCTGGGGTGCGGCCGGTGCCGGAGGGTGCGGGCGGTGCCGTCCGCGAGGGGCTGGCGGGTGGTGTGGCTCGGTGCGAGCGCGGACCAGAGGACCGCGCCGAGGGTGGCGGCGGTGAGCGGGCCGGTGAGCGGGCCGCGGGTGGAGCGGCGGCTGCGCAGGGCTTCGGCGAGCGGGACGGCGGGGAGCGGCTCGGCGGGCAGCGGGACGTCCCCGGTCGCCTCCTGCGGTGCCTGGCGGGGCGCCAGGTCGCGCAGGGCGGTGTCCTCGGCGCGGCCGATCTGGAACTTGCTGCGCTCCAGGTACTGGTAGTCGGGGGCGTGGTGGTCGGCGGGGAAGAAGGGGAACGGGGCGGTCGCGCCGTCGGTCTCCAGCAGGGTGCGGGCGGCGAGCCGACAGACCGCGCGCTCCTCGTCGGGGCCGACTCCGAGCCGGTTGAACAGCATGTGAAGCTGGGAGGCCCAGACCCAGGCGAGGCGTTCGGCGGCCTCGGGCGGGGCGGCGGCGCGCATGCGTGCGGCGGCGGCCGTGACCTCCCCGGCCCAGTCGGTGAGCCAGGGCGCGGCGGTGCCGGCGTCGAGGGCCTCGCGCAGGGCCCGGGCGCGGCGGGCGAGTGCCTGGCGTTGCCGGGCGAAGACCGTGTTGACCCTGGTGTGGACGGCGGCGCCGGGCAGCGGCCGGAACTCGGTGACCCACCGCCAGGAGGCGGCGTGGCGGCGCAGCCAGCGGGCGGCGGCGAGCTCGTCGAGCCCGAGCGCGTGGGCGGTGGTGTGCGCGAGGTCGAGGGCCAGCGGCAGCCGGGTGGCGGCCGCCGGGGCGGCGGTCAGGGCGCGGACGACCGTGCGGGAGGAGTGGACGAAGACCTCCTCGGCGATCGGCAGCAGGGCGGGGCCGCCGTAGCGTTCGGTCTCCGGTGCGTAGGGGACGGCGGTGACCTCGCCGTGGCGGGCGGCGCGGGTGCCGTCGGGCGGGGTGCGGCGGGTGGCGAGGCGGGTGAGGGCGGCGGCGAGCCCGTCGGCCCGTCCGGGGGCGCCGGGGCCGCGGAGGCGGATCCGCAGGTGGGGGCCGCCCTCGTTGTAGCGGATGAAGAACCAGTCGGTGCCGGGGTGCGCCGTGGTGAGGCCGTCCAGGAGCGGGGCGAGGTCCTCGGTGACGAAGGCGTCGGTGTCCGGGGCGGGGAGGGGCAGGGCCAGGTGGAGGCTCTGCCAGTCGGTGGCCGTCGGCGGGTGGGTGGTCGGCGGGTGGGTGGTCATGGGTCCTCGGGTCCTTCCCGGGCTGCTCGGTGCCCCGGCTCTGCGGCTGTCGGCGGCGGGGTGGCTAGGGGAACGGGTGCGGGTGGAGGGGCAGGTCCTCGTACCGCAGCGGGCGGGGGGTTCGGCCGAGGCGGTGCGGGACGTCCAGCAGCCGGGGCAGGCCGCGGGTGCGGCGGTTGACGTGGCCGAAGGTCATCGGGAGGGTGCCGGGGACGACGACCTTGACGCAGTGCAGGCCCAGCCGGTCGCGCACCCCCGGTTCGTCCTGGGTGACCACGACCACCTCCAGTCCCTCGGCGGCGAGGCGCTCCACCGTCCGGTCCAGCAGCCGGGTCAGGTCGGTGACCGGTTCGGGGGCGCCGGGCCAGCGCCGGCGCCAGGGCACCGGGGGCGGCCCGGCGAACAGGAAGTCGAGGCGGGGCTGGGCCTCCGGCAGGGTGTTGAGGCCGACGTGGTCGTCGAGGCCGACCACCAGCTCGGGCCGTTCCAGCATCGGCCGGAGCCGGTCCGGGTCGCGCGGTCCGCCGGGGGCGGCGGAGCGGTGCGCGGCCTCCTGCACGTTGGTGACCACCTCGGCGACGGCCGAGCGGATCGCGACCGCCGGGTCGTGGTGGGCGCCGGCGGCCAGGAAGGTGCGCGGGGCGTCCGGGTGGCCGCCGCGGTGGCGGCAGAGGGCGATCACGGCGGGGACGCCGAGGTCGTTGGTGGCGTCGAGCAGGGTGAGCCGGTAGCCGAGCAGGTGTGCGCGGTCGGCGAGGTCGGCGACGGCCCGGTCCTCGACGGGGACGGCGACGCCGGGCAGCGGGGTCCGCGCGTACCAGGCCATCAGGAAGGCGTCGCGTTCGGCGACCTCGAACAGGCCGTAGAGCGCGGCCTCCTGGGGGCTGTTGCCGAGCCCGCAGCCGTTGGAGGACTCGTAGACCACCCGGGGGCGGCCCCGGTCGGGGAGGTCCCAGTAGGCGACGTGTTCGGGGACGGCGATCGGGCGGCGGTGGGTGAGGGACCAGCCGTGCACCCAGTCCAGCACCAGGTCGGGGGTGTGCGGGACGGTGGCGGCGGCCGGGTGCCCGTGGTGCGCCAGGTCGGGCAGGCCGAGGCGGACGGGGTCGAGGACGGCGCCGGGGCCGAGCTCGCGCGCCAGGGCGGCGTGGGAGGCCCGCAGGACGGTCCGGCGGCCGAGCGGGCGCATGCCGGCGTGGCGCTCGACGGCCTCGAAGAGGGCCACCCGCTCGCTGGAGCGGTAGTCCGCGGCCCGGCCGTACCCGCCGTCGTCGAGCAGCCGGCCGTCGGTGACCCAGGCGGTGGTGAGGGCGAACGCCGAGTCCTCGGTGCGGAAGAGGCGCCGGACGGGGCCGAAGCGCTCGTCGTGCAGTTCGGCGCGCAGCCGGTCGGCGCCGGTGCGGTCGTTGGCGCCGCGCAGTACGGTCGGGTCGGGCAGCGGGCGGGGGGTCGAGGGCAGCCGGGCGGCGGCCGGTCCGTCGGCGGGCAGCGGGTGGCAGACCGGGCAGCCGCCGACGGGGCGGACGCGGTGGGTGGACCAGGTGGCGCGGTCGCCGTGGAGGACGTACACGGTGGCGTGCGGCGCGGTGCCGTCGGCGGGTTCGGCGAGCAGGTCGGCGGCGAGGGCGGCCGCCGCCTCGGTGAACGCCGGGGTGCCGGTGCCGGCGAGGGCGAGGGTGGGGCTCTGCCAGGGGACGCGGCCGCCCGCGGTGGCCAGTCGCTGGTACTCGGTGCAGTGCAGGCAGGCCGCCGCCCCCGGCCGAAGGACCGGTCCGATCACCGTGTGGGCGCCGTCCTCCCGGATCGGCACCAGCCGGACGGGGTGGGCGAGGGCGTGGCGGCTGAGGCGTTCGGCCAGGCCGAGGGTCCAGGTGGTGAGGTGGACCAGGGCGGTGCCGCTGGTGGTCGCGAGGGCCTGGTCGGGGTCGAGGAGGGCGGGCTCGGCGCTTGCGGCGGTGGGAGCGGCCGTCGGGGCCGGCGGGCTCGTCGCGGTCATGTGCGGCCTCCGGTGGTCACGAGGGCGGTGAGGCCGCAGCCGTGCAGGGCGTCGGCCCAGGGCTGCGCGGCGGGGGTGGCGGGGCGCCACTCGACGGCGCGCAGGCCGGTCAGCTGCCGCAGGTCCGTCTGCAACCGTTCCTCGCGGGTGGCGAGTCCGGTGAGCCAGCGGTCCGTCCAGCCCTCGTCCGTCCAGGGGGCCGGTGCCGGACCGGCGGTGGCCAGGGCGGCCGCGGAGCCGGTGAGGGTGGTGTGCCGCGCGGCGGGGAGCCGCAGGCCGGCGGCGGAGCGGCGGGTGAGGGCGGCGAGCGCGGCGACCGTGACGGCGTCGGCCGGGGTGGCCTCGACGGCCCGGTCCGGGACGGCTGCCGCCGCGTCGTCGATCTCGGCCAGGAACGCTCCAGAGTCTTCGAGTTGACGCACTGTCAGCTCCGGCGGGCGGCCGAGGGCCCTGGTCAGCGCCGCGCACCAGTGGGCCGCCTGGGGGTGGTGCCGCCAGGCGGCGTCCGGGACGGCGGGCCCGCCGGCGGGGTCGGCCAGGCAGGCCCGGCGCAGGGCCCGGCCGAGCGCGTCGCCCCGGTCGGCGCCCACGACGGGGGCGGCCGGGTCGACGGCGGCCAGGTGGAGTTCGACGGCCCGGCAGGCGGCGGCCAGCCGGGCCAGGTCCGTGCGGACGGCGCCCGCCACGAGCAGGCCGGCCGGGGTGCGGCAGGAGACCAGGGCGACGGGCAGTTGCGGCAGGTCGCCGGGGGTCGGCCGGTCCAGCAGACCGAGTCGAGGGTCGCCGAGGGCGGCGATCCGGCGCAGGGCCTCCGCCAGGTCCGCCGGGGGCGCGGCCCGGGGGCCCGGGGCGGCCGCCCACGGGTGGTGCTCGGCCCGCGGCGGGCGGGCGTCGGCGACCAGCACGGCGGGTCGGGTGGCGAGCAGCCGCGGGTCCTCGGCCGGGTCCCCCGGGTCGGTCAGGCCAGCGACGGCGCAGAGCAGGCGGTGGGCCGCGGCCGCGGCGAGGAGCGCGGGCAGCGTCGGCGGTGGTGACGCGCCGGAGGCCGCCGGGTCGGCACCCTCGCGCAGGCGGGCGGCGAGGGCCTCGGCGTCGGCGCGGGTGCGGGCCGGACCGGCCGGCGCGGTGACGAACCCGCCGTCGGCGTCGCACTGCACGGCGAGGGCCACCGCCGGGTCACCCGCGACCAGCAGCACCCGGCCGGCGGGCAGCGCGGTGTCGGGGACGGCGGTCGGCGCGGCCCCGCCCCGGGCGAGCGCGCGGACCACCGCGCGGGCCAGCGGCCCGTCCGGGTCCGCCGCCGTGACCAGTGGGCGGGCGGCCGCGAGGGCCGCTGCCGCCTCCTGGGGCCGGGCGGCCGCCGAGCCGGGCCAGGGCAGGACTCCGGCACCGGCCGGGGCGTCGACCAGCAGGTCGTGCTCGCGCAGGCGGGCGGTCAGGGTGGCCAGTGCCGCCGCGACGGCCGGCGGGGTCTGCGGGTCGGCGGGGCCCGGTGCCGGCTCCTGGCCCTCGCCCGGTCCGGTGGCCGGCCCGGCCGCCAGCAGCCGCCACAGGGCCGGGAGGGCCCGGCTTCCCTCGAGGGTCAGGCTGGTGCCCCGCCCGCGCAGGTGCAGGCCCGCCCGCAGCGGGGTGACCGCCACGCCCGGGCGCAGCCGGGGGCGGGGCTCCGGCGCGGTCATGCGGGGCTCCGGCGCGGTCATGCCGCCCCCTCGACCGCGGTGATCACCTCGTCGATCCGGGCCCGCCAGCGGTGCCCGGTCAGCTCCGGGACGCTGCGCACCACCAGGTGGGCGGCGAGGTAGCGCTCCACCGGCCGGACGTCGCAGATCGCGAGCAGCCGGTAGAGGCCGTTGGTGCAGGCGCGGTAGATCAGGTAGTCCGGGCGGCTCCACATCGTGCCGGTCGGGTCGGAGCGGTGCAGCAGCTGATGGAACTCGCTGTAGCGGGTGCGCAGTTCGTGGTTCCAGCGTTCGGCGGTGGCGCGGTCGCCGACGGCTGCCGCGCGGTCCCGGTACTCCGTCCGGTCGCCGGCCAGGTCGGCTCCGGCCGCGAGGCGCTCCTCGGCCCGGCGCCAGGCCGTCGCCGACCAGTGCGCCCAGTCGCGTTCCCAGCCGCGCGCGCCGCCGTCGACGATCCGGCCGACCAGCGCCGTCACGGCACGGCCGTCCTGCTCCCAGCGGCGTTCGAACGCGGCGCGCAGCCGGCCGTCCGGGTCCTCGTGGAGGAGGAAGTCCTCCAGGTGGGAGAGGAAGGAGTAGTGGCCGCCGACCAGGCCGTCCGGGTGGGCGGTGGCGTGCGCGGCGAGCGCCGCCGCCACGAGCTGGACCCGGGCCTCGGCCCGGTCGCCGTGTGCCGCGAGGAAGTCGCAGGCCGAGCCGAGGGCGGGCAGCCCGAGCCGGAGCAGCTCGTCCCGCAGGGCGGCCGCGTCGGCGCCGAGCAGGGCGTTCAGCGCGGTCGTGGCGGCGTCCTCGACGGGCTCGATCCGGACGGTGTTGTCCGGGACCAGCGGGCCGTACGGCGGGGCGATCAGCTCGACGCGTCCGGCCACCGCGGCCTCGGCCAGCAGCTGCGCGTCGGTCCGGTCCGCCGTGGAGGGGTGCGCCGCCGCCCAGGCCCGCAGCCGCCCGGCCGCGTGTTCGGCTGCGTCGGTCACCTGCCCGGGGGGCCCGGCCAGCCGCAGCCGCAGGTGCGGGCCGAACCTCCAGTGGCGCTCGACGTGCGCGCGCAGTCCATCGGCCTCGGCCTGCCGGGCCAGCGGCAGCACGGCCTCGCGCAGCGCCCGGGTCTTGCCGGGCTGGTAGTGGTAGAGGACCACGTCCCGGGCTGTCGCGGCCTCAGGGTCGGTCATCGCACGCCTCCTCGACGCTGTTCGGATGGGCCTTCGTGACGATCGGGGCGGCCGCCCGCCGGCGGTCTGCGGGCGCCGCCGGGCGGGGCGCCGGTCACGGCCGCTCACTCGCAGGGCGCCGGGCCCGTCCCGGCCGCCCCGGGCGGTACGTCTCCGCGACCAGTTCGACGGCCCTGGTCGGCTCCGCCGCACCTCCGACGGCCGGGAGGGCCTCCTCCAGGACGACGCCCCGGGGGTGGCGGGTGAGCCACTTGCCGAGGTGGTGCAGGTGGAGCGGGTCGCCGAGGTCGACGGGCTGGGGCTTCGGCGCCCGCAGGTGGGCGACGAAGGCGTCCGCGGCGGGCCCCTCGGCCTGGTCCGGGACGGGGTGGAGGAAGAGCTGTTCGGGGAGGTCGAGCCGGGCGCGCCAGCGGGCGGCGGTCGTGGCGGGCACGCCGTCCGGGCCGGGGTCGGCGGCGAGGTCGGCGCGCAGGGCGTCCAGGACGTCCGCCGGGAGGTGCCAGCGGCGGCGGGCCAGCACGAGGTGGCGGTACCGCAGCCGCGGGGTGCGGGTGACGGTGCCGCCGGGGGCGGGCAGTGCGGTGCGCGGCAGCAGGGGGCGGAAGTCGACGACGCCGTTGGGGTGGTCGGCGAGCAGCGGGGCGAGCCGCTGGGGCAGCATGATCGGTGCGAGGAAGCCCAGGTAGAGCACGTCGAGGTGCTCACCGGTGGTACGCAGCCGGAAGCGCAGCTGGTCGCTCGCGGGGTCGTGGACGAGGTCGAGGTCCGCCTCGGCGAGACCGGTCCAGCGCCGGTCGGGGCCGATCTCGTCGGCCAGCAGCCGGGGGTGGAGGTTGGCGTTGAAGCCGCCGACGGGCCGGATCTGGGCGGCGCGGGCGCCGGGTCCCAGGCCGCGGCGGATCTGCGCGGCGACGGCCGCGGCCGCCCGTGGCCCCGCCTCGTCGAGGAAGCGGCTGGTGAACCGCCCCCACCCGCCGTAGACGTGGTTGACGCAGAGCAGTCCGTCGGCGGGGTCGCGCTGGACGAACCAGGAGTAGCTGAGCGGCCGGGCGGCGGTCCAGTCGGGCAGGCGCTCGGCCAGGGCGCGCAGCTGCTCGACGGGCAGCAGCTGTTCCCCGCCCCGCTCGGGCGTGGCGGCGAACTCCGCCCGGAGGTGGGCGAGTTCGGCCGGGACGGCGGAGCTTCCGGCGTCGGCCCAGGCTTCGGCGGCGTCGGCGCCGAACTCCCAGGGGGCGGTACAGACCCCGCCGACGCCGTAGCGGGCGACGAAGCGGTCCCGGGCCGCCCGGCGCATCAGGTGGCCGTGGTCGAACAGCTCGGCGAGCGCGGCCGCTTCGCCGAGCGCCCTGCGGTCCGCGTCGTCCAGCCGGGGGCGGGCGGGAGCGGGCGCGTGGACGTCCTCGGTGAGGACCGTCAGTGGGGCGGCCTCGGCCGGAACGGGCCGGCCGGCCTCGGCGAGCGCGCGGCGCCAGTCGGCGGCGAGTCCGGCCAGCAGCGCGGGGCGCCGGTCGGCCGGAGCCGAACCGAAGTCCTCCGTCCGGTCGGCGAGTTCGGCGATCATCCGGACCAGCCCGGCGTCCTCCGGCCACTGCCGGAGCCAGTCCGCGAGGCGGCGCAACGGCGCCTCGGCCTGGGGGTCGACCGGGTCGGTCGGGGCGAGCAGCCGGGCGCCCAGGAGCTGGCCGACGAAGCGGTGGACGGCGGGGTCGCCGTCGGGCCGGCCGAGGGCGGCGGCGAGGCGGGCGGCGAGGCGGCCCGGGGTGTCCGGGGTGTCGGCGAGCCGGGCGAGGACGGCCAGTTCGGGGCGGTCGGCCAGCTGGACCTGCTCCTCCCGGGTGACGAGGTACCGCCCTCCGGCGAACACCACCTGGCTGCGGGCGTAGCGCGCGAGGCCGTCGCCGGTCCGGGTGGAGCCGGCCATCCGGTGGGGCAGGGTGCGGCTGCGGCGGGGGTCGTCGAGCAGGGCTTCGACGAGGGCGCCGACCAGGGTGCGGTTCTCCTTGACGACGGCCCGCGGGGGCGCGCCGTCGGCCGCGTCCGCGCTCGGTGCTCCCGCGCCCGCACCCGCGTCCGCACCCACACCCGCGTCCGCGTCCGCGTCCGCCCAGCCGACGGCGGTGAACCAGGAGAGCGGACTGGTCTTGGTGGTGGCCCGCAGCGCGTGGCGCAGGACGGCCGCCTCCTCCTTGCGGGCCCGCCCGCCGTGCTCCCCCGGCTGGAGGCCGCGGCGCGCGGCGGTGGAGACCGCGCGCAGCAGGTCTGCGCTGGTGAGGGCGACGGCGCGGGCGAGGGCGGGTTCGGCGCACAACCCGGCCAGGGCCGCGCGTTCGGCGGCGAGCGCGGGCGGGAGGGCGGCGGCGAGCTCGTCCAGCAACCGGGCGCGGCGGGCGCGCAGCTCCAGCCAGGCGGCGAGCCGCGGCAGGCGGTCGGGGAGGTCGCCGAGCCGGTCGAGGAGGGCCGGGCGGGGCGGGCGGCCGTTGTGCAGGTCACGGCGGAGCGGGAGGGCGACCCGGCGGTGGAACTCCTCGCCGTGGCGGGCGCGTTCGGCGTGCAGGTCGTCGCAGAGCGCGGGCCGGAGGACGGCCTCGGCGGCCTCGAGGGCGGTGAGCCGGCCGAGCAGGTCCCGGACGGCGGCGGCCGGGGCGGACTGGGCCGGCCGGGCGAGCACGGTGGCCCGTACCAGGGTGTACGGAGCCGTGCGGGCGGGCGGTGCCCCGGCTGCCCCGGCCCGCTGGGCTGGCTGGGCCGGCTGGGCCCGCTGGGCCCGCTGGGCCGTCGGCGCGTGCTGCGGCGGGATGGCGTGGGTCCGGGCGCGGCCCGGGGCGACGCCGTTCGACGGTGCGTGGTTCGGCATGGCGGGGCTCCCTCCGACGGGCCGGTGGTGCGGACGATGTCCGGGTGCCGTGCGTGCGGCTGTGCGGGCGGCAGGGCCGGGGCCGGGACGGACGGTCGGCCCTGCCCGGCCGCATCCGGCCGTCGTGGGGGGGGCGGCCCGGGGGGGGGGCCCCCCGCCCCCCCCCCGGCCCCCCCGCCCGCCCCGGGGGGGGGGGACCCCCGCCGCGGAACAAACCCCGCAGGTTGAGCTAGCCCCCCCCCCCCCCCCCCCGACGGGGGGGGGGGGGGGGGGGGGGGGGGGGGGGGGGGGGGGGGGGGGCCCCCGCGGCCCCCCCCCGCGGCCGGCCCGGGCGCGGGGGGCGGGCCGGGCCGGCCGGCCCCCCCCCCGCGACCCTGCCGGGCTCAGTACGGATGGACCGGCGGGTGCGGAACGGCGCAGGAGGACGATCCGCAGGAGGTGGAGCTGGGCCCGCCCGAGGCCCCCGTCTCCGGCAGGGCGACGGTGTCGCGCAGGGCGGTGACGGTCAGCTCACCGAGGTCGAGGTCGTCGAGGGCGAGGACGTCCTCGGGATGGTCGGTCATGGGGGCTCCGTAAGGTGTTGATCGCGGTTCGGTCTGGTGCGGGACGGGCCACTTCGGGGCGGGCCACTGCGGGTCGGTCCGCGTCACGGACCGACCCGGCGGTGCGTCAGGCGGATTCCATGCCGGGCAGGTTGGGCTGCGCGCAGGAGGACGAGCCCTGGCAGGAGCAGGACCCCCACGACCCGCCGTTCTCCGGCAGGGCGACGGTGTCACGCAGGGCGGTGACGGTCAGCTCGTCGAGGTCCAGGTCCTGCAGCTCGAGGCCCTGGGCGGCAGAAGCGGATGTGGGCATGACAGATTCGGACATGGCGGACTCCCTGGGATGGGGGTGGGCGAGGCGCGGGCGCGCCTGCCGGACGGGGACGGCGGAGGTGCCTGTCCCCCGTGGACGCGGCGCACCCGGATCGTCCCGACACCGGTGCAGCGCCGCTCTCAGGCGAGTCTAGGTTCGCTGGAGCCGCTCTCGGGACGGGCGCCGGGCGCATTGGCCGGTTGTCCCGCTCCCGGGGCGCAAGACCGTAGCCCGCCCCAGCCGCACTTGAGCGAGCCGCGACGGGTCCCTCTGGTCCACGCTCCCGGGGGCGCTCCGGCGAGGCACCGCGCCCCGCACCCCGGCACCGGCCGCGGCACCCCGGTAGCGGCACGGGCACCGGCATCGACCGCAACGGCCCGGCACCGACCGCCGGCCGTCCGTCCGACCGGTTGGCCGGCTACGCGGGCAGCAGCGTGTCCAGCCCGACCAGGGCCAGGCCCCGCGCCAGCAGCCCCTCAATGATGGCGGGCAGCGCCGCCACCGTCTGGGAGCGGTCCCCCGCCCCGTCGTGGAGCAGGACCACCGAGCCCGGACGGGCGGCGGCCAGCACGGTCTCGGCTATCCGGTCCGGACCGGGCTGGGACCAGTCCCGGGAGTCGACGTCCCAGAGCACGGTGGTGCGGCCGCTGGCCCCTATCCGATGCAGCACCGCCGGGGTGCGGGAGCCGTAGGGCGGCCGGAACCAGCGGGCCGCGGGGCTGCCGGCGCGGCCCAGCGCCTCGTCGGTGCGGTCGAGCTGCTCGGTCAGCTGCGGCCCGGTGAGGTCGGGCAGGAAGGGGTGCGACCAGGTGTGGCCGCCGACGCCGTGGCCCTCGCCCACCAGCCGTCGGACCAGGTCGGGGTGGGCGCGGGCGTGCATGCCGACGGTGAAGAAGGTGGCGTGCGCGCCGTAGCGGGCCAGCAGGGCGAGGATCCGCGGGGTGTGCCGCGGGTCCGGGCCGTCGTCGAAGGTGAGCGCGACGGCGTCGACGCCCCGGGGGCCGTGCGGGACGAGCCGCCCGCTGGCGCGCAGCTCGCGCTCGGCCGGTTCACTGCGGGCCAGCCCGCGCTGGTACTCCTCGCCGCGCCCGGCCAGCGAGCCGCTGGCGACGGTGAGCCGGTCGAGGCCGCCGGGGGCGCTTACGGCGGCGAGGGCGAGGCTGTGGGCGGGGGCGGAGCCGAGCAGTGGCCGGGCCGGCAGGTGCCAGGGGTCGGCGCGCAGGACGGTGAGGCCGACCGCGGTGAGGGTGGCGTCCAGCAGGCCGTTGGTGCTGTCGATGACGACGCTGAGCGGCGGGCCGCCGTGGTGGTCGGCGAGCAGGTCGCGGACCAGGTCGGCGGTGCGGGCCGCGCTGTAGTGGGCGGGGGCGGCGCACTCCCGTCCGTGCCGGTCCAGCTGGGCCGTCCGGTAGCCGTCCGCGCTCCAGGCGACCCCGACGTACCGGGCCGCTCTGCCGTCCTCCGTGTTCATCGTCGTTCCGTTCCCTCGGTGCCGGGCAGGGGGATCGGGCGCCCGCTGCTGCTGCGGACGCCCGATCGCGGTGGTGGATCGCGGTGGTGGATCGCGGTGGTCGGATCGCGAGGGGCGGCTCAGGCTCCCGGCGTGACCGAGGCCAGGTAGGCCGCCGCCTTCGCCGGGTCGAAGAACCACTGCTCCAGGTCGGCCGGGTCGTCGAAGGCGTTGGCGAACCGGTCGGCCACCGCTGGGAGTTGCCCCGCGGCGCCGAACAGCTGGAGGACGTGCTCGGGCGGCGGCGCGAGCATCGCGTTGGTCCAGGCCGTGGTGGGGCGCGCGGTGCGCCAGTAGCGGTCGAAGGTGTCCTGCATGAAGTCGCGGTCGAAGGGCTTGTCGCCGTGGGCGAGGATCCGCTCCAGGTATCCGGCGGCGCACTTCGCGGCGTTGTTGGAGCCCTGCCCGGTGATCGGGTCGTTGGCCACGACCACGTCCGCGACGCCCAGCACCGCTCCGCCGCCGGGCAGTTCGCCGACCGGGTGGCGGACGCCCGGGGTGAAGCGCCCGGCCAGGGTGGCCCCGGCGTCGGTGAGTTCGAGGCCGCCCCTGGTCCGGTCGTACTCCCAGGGAGTGAAGGTCTTCATCAGCTCCAGGGTCACCCGGAGGTGTTCGGCCTGGTCCCGGAGACCGTCGAACGCGTCGGCGGGGCCGCCCGGTACGGCCTCCCAGAACAGGATGTCGCACGGGCCGCCGCCGGTCAGCGCCGGGATGACGAACAGCTCCCCCACCCCGGGCACGACGTTGCACCGCACCGCGGGGAAGGCGTGCTCGGGGCGCGGGCCGAGCCCGTGCACGTAGCTGACGGCCAGTGCCCGCTGCGGCCGGTCGAACGGGGAGTGCTCGTGGTCGCGCTCGAACATCCCGGCCAGCTCGCCCTTCCCGGCGGCGACCAGCACCAGGTCGTAGGAGCGCGAGAGGTGTTCCAGGTCGGCGACGGTGGCCTGCTTCAGCACGACCCGGCCACCGCGCCCGGCGAAGGCCTCCAGCCAGTCGGACATCTTCAGCCGCTGGTCCACGGACTGCGCGGGGGCGTCCAGCCGCCCGACCCAGTCGAGCACCCGCGCGGACTCCGGCCCGGCGACCGACATCCCGATCCCCTCGATCTGCGGGGTGTCGCCGGACCACCGGTCCAGGCCGAGCTCGCGTTCGGTCCGCAGCGCGGAGTCGAACATGCACTGGGTGGACAGCACCCGGCCACCGCGGACGGCGTCCGCGTCGCGGTCGGTCATCACCGTCACGTCGTAGCCGTGGGACTGCAGCCCCAGCGCCAGTTGGAGGCCGGCCTGCCCGGCGCCGACGATCAGAATTCTGCGCATCGTCTCCGCTTTCCTGGTTGTACGTCCCGGCCGGCCCCAACACCCCTGCCAACCAGGGCCCGTGGGCCCGCTGGTGCGGACGGGGCGCCCGACCGGCCGCCACTGGTCTGAATACCAGTCATCGGGCCCCCGCGTCCACGGCCCGGGCCGCCGGGCCCGCCGCGGCGCCGTCCGCGGTCGCGGCCGTCCGGGCGTGGGAGGTGCGGATCCCCTCCCCTGCCGGGGCGCTGACGTTCCGTCGGACCGGACCGTCAGCCCAGGGGCAGCCTGGCCGGCACCGGGCCGCCGCGCCGGGAGAGGCGGCGGAGGAAGGTCAGGATGCCGGGGGTGCCGTAGCCCCAGGCGGAGGACTCCGCGGTCAGGCTGCGGCCCGGGAACAGCGGCCGGCCGGGCGGTCCGCCGGCCCGGGTGAGCAGCAGCGTCGCGAGCTCCTCGGCCCGGTAGCGGTCCCGCGGGTCGCCGGTGACGGCCGCGAGGTCGACCAGGAGCTCGCCGGCTCCGGCCAGCCCGCAGCAGCGGGACACCAGGGCGGTGCGCGGGGCGAGGGTCCGGCAGGCCCCGGCCGCGTCGGCGGCGAGGACGATCAGGGCGTCGTCGCCGTACCGGCGGCCGGCCTGGAGCAGGACGGTGCCGAGGCCCGCCAGCCCGCGGCACCAGGAGAGGTGGCGGTGCGGGTCGGCGCCCGGGCGCAGCGCGTCCGCCACCGTCCGGGGGAGCCGGGCGGCGAGGTCCTCGACGATGCGGCGGGCGGCGCGCTGGGAGGCCTCGTCGGGCATGGCGAGGAGGAAGTGGGCGACGCCCGCGCGGCCGTGCGCGAAACCCTCGGCGCGGGCGGCCGCGCCGGGGCGGGGCGGCTCGCCGACCGAGCCGGGGCGGGGCGCCTGGCCCGGGACGTCCTGCGGGCTCTCGGGCGGGCGGGTGGTGAGCCGCTCGGCACAGGCGGACGCCGCCGCGAGGTGCCGGTCGGTGTCGGTGCCGAGCGCGGCGAGCAGCAGGTGGCCGGTGCCGATCCCGGCGGCGCCGGTCAGCTGCTCCGTCCCGGCGGACTCCTGGTGGCGGTACGGGGGCGGATCCGTTCCCAGCGTGTCCGGGCCCAGGACGGCGGCGGCCTGCGCGAGGAAGAGGTCGACGCCCGTCCGGCCACGGTAGAGCGAGCCGTCGAGGCGGTCGAGGCCCGGGTGGCCGGCCGTCCAGCGGGCCAGGGCGGTGGCGGCGGCCCGGGCGTCCGGGCGGTCGGCGTGCTGCAGCAGTTCGAGCCCGAGGCCGGCGCCGCCGTCGAAGAACGAGAGCAGGTCACGGGGTACGGCGGTGCGGTCGTCGGCGGCGATCAGGTCGTGCGCCATCCGCGCGCAGGTGGCGACGGTGTGGTCGAGGATCCTGGCCAGCCGCGCCCGGTGCGGTGGCGTACAGGCGCGCCACGGCGCCGGGGAGCGGTCGGGGGCGGCGCCGCGCAGCTGGGCGGCGGCCGCCGAGCGCCGCTCCGGGGCGAAGCTGAGCAGGTCCGTGAGCAGGGCCAGCGCCGGGTCCTCGGGGCCGGCGGCGGGGAGGGCGGCGTGCAGGCAGGCCAGGGTGCGGTCGCGGTTGGTCACCGGGTCCGGGTCGACGACCACCGGGTCGAGGGCGGTGAGCGCGAAGTGGAGGGTGGTGCCGAGCGCGTAGTAGTCCTCGGTGGGGTCCGCGCCGGTGGCGCCGGGCAGCGCGTAGCCCGGCGGGCGGTCCTCGCCGCGGGCGCCCGAGCTGCCGCGCACGCGGCCACCGTCCGCGGCGGTGGCACCCTCCGCGGCGGTGGCACCTTCGACCGGGCCGATGCCGGCCAGGGCTCCGTCCGCGGCGAGGCGCACCTGTCCGGGTTCGAGCCCGAGCAGCACCTCACCGCGCGCGTGCGCCGCGTCCAGGGCGCTCAGCAGCCGGCACGCCAGCGGCCACCAGGCCCGCCCGTCCGGCTGGGGGCCGAGCCGGTAGGGTCCGGCGGCGAGGACGTCCCGCCGCAGGTCGCGGGGCGCGCGGGCGCCGGTGTCGGGCCGCCCGTCGGCGGCGGTGCGGTTGATCGTGCCGCCTGCTGGTGTGCTCACGGTCCGTCCCTCCCCCGGGTCCGCCGGTCGGCGGCCGGATCAGCAGTGCGCGGTGGGCTCCGGGCGGGTCCGGTCGCCGGTGGCCCACGGGTCGCCGGGGCGCGCGGCGGGCTCGCCGGTCCCGCCGGCGGGCTCGGAGACCTCGGAGACGTCGGGGTCGGCGTCGAGGTCGAGCCGGCGGGCGGCGCGGATCCCGGGCACCGCTGCGGTCATGGCTGCTCCCTCCCTGCGGGCTCGGTGGACGCTCCTGGGGCCGGCGGCGGTCCGACGATCCGGCCCCGACCGCGTCACGGCGCACGTCCGCGACCACGGCCGCACGTGCCGCCGGACGCCCGCCCGCGGCGATGCTAGCGGTGTGCGGGCGGCCGCGTCGCGACCGTTCAACCGCTGACCAGACGGCGGCCGGTGATCTTGTCCAGCCGGATGCGGATCCAGTGCGGCCGGTCGCCGCCCGCCCAGGGGCTGGCGCCCGGGAGGTCGGCGAGGCGGCGGACCTCGTCCGGGTCCTCGACGTGGTGGGCGGTGCCGAGGGCGAGGACGCTCCAGCCCCGGCCCAGGTACTCGTCGATGTGGTCGATCTGGAAGGACAGCGCGGTGCCCTCGGGCAGCCCGGCGGCGGAGTGTCCGCCGGTCCGGTAGGCGAAGGTGCCGTCGTCGACCACGTAGTTGACGGGGTAGACGACCGGGCCGGGCTGGACGGGCAGCGCGACCCGGCCGACGCCGTGGGCGCCGACCAGGTCCCAGCACTCCCGCTCGGTGAGGTCCAGCAGCCGGGGGCGAGGGCCGGGACCGCCCTGCCCGGGTGGGGCGTCGGCGCGGCCTTCGAGCAGGGTGCTCCGGCTGAGGCCGAGGGCGGCGGCGATGCGCAGGAAGCCGCCGGGGTCGAAGGCCGGCCCGGCTTCGAGCAGGTGGTGCAGGTAGCGCGGGGCCATGGCCGCCTGCCGGGCGAGGTCGTCCTCGCTGAGCCCGAGCCGTTCGCGCCGTTCGGCGACCCGGCGGGCCACGGCGGCGGGGTCGGCCCGCTGCAACGCCTCGGGGTGGACGGCGTCGGAGTGGGCGGCGTCGGGGGTGTCGTTCACGGTGGTGGCTCCTCGGCGTGCCGGCGGGTCGTCCTGGCTCGGCGGCCGGGGCCGTCCCTCGGGAGGATCGCGTCCGGGGCCTCGTCCGGTCGGCGACCAGGCCGGACCCATCCAAGCGCCCGGCCTCCGACAAGTCGAGGAACGGCGGGGCCGTGCGTGTCGACGGGCGGGGGCGCGCGGCCGGGAGCGCGCGCCCCCGCCCCGCCCGGCACGCGGGAACGAGGACGGACACCGGCGGGGTGCGCGGCCCCGGGGTGGCGTCAGGCCTGCACGGTGGGCCGGACGACGATCTCGCTGACGTCGACGCCGTCGGGCTGCTCGATCGCGTAGCCGATGGCGGAGGCGACGGCGGAGGGCGGCATGGCGATCTCGTCGCGCTGCCGGGTCATCGCGGCCGCGGCCTCCGGGCTGGCGCCCTTGCCCACGCCCTCGGTGTGGGTGAAGCCGGGCGAGACGAGGGTGACCCGCAGGTCGGGGCCGGACTCCTGGCGCAGCCCCTCGGTGAGCACCTTGACCGCCGTCTTGGTGGCCGCGTAGACGGCCTGGGGGGACTTGACGACGTAGGCCGCGGTGGAGCCGACGTTGACGAACTGTCCGGAGCGCTGGCGGCGGAAGACGGGCAGGGCCGCCCCGATGCCGTTGAGCAGCCCGGTGACGTGGGTGGCGACCATCGCGTCCCAGTCGTCCTGGCGCAGGTCGTCGAAGGGGGAGACGGCCATCGTGCCCGCGTTGGAGACGAGGACGTCGAGGCGGCCGAACCGGTCGACGGCGGTGTCGGTCAGCCGCTGGAGGTCCTGGCGACGCGTGACGTCGACGACGACGCCGACGGCGGTGCCGCCGCCGGCCGTGATGGCGTCGACGACGGCGTTCAGCCGGTCCTCCCGGCGCGCGCCGAGCACGAGCCTGGCGCCGCGCTCGGCGAGGTACGCCGCGGTCGCTTCGCCGATGCCGCTGCTGGCGCCCGTGATCGCGATGACCTTGCCCTCGATGCCCGCCATGATCAGCTCCCTTTCGTGGGTACGCACCGGTCAGCGCGTTGACGTGGAGGCCTGTCCTCGAACCTGCGGCTGCGGGTCCGAAGGCAGGCCCTAGAGTGAAAACGGGGAATCCCCCACTTGCCGCAGACTAAGTGGGGAGCCCCCCACTTAGCAAGCCGCAGGGCACCTCAGAGGAAGTGACGGGCATTCATGGACGACGCGACGCACCGACCGCTGCGGGCTGACGCGCGGCGCAACCGGGAGAAGGTCCTGGCCGCCGCCGTGCACCTGTTCACGACGCAGGGACTGGACACCCCGATGGAGCGGATCGCCCAGGAGGCGGGCGTCGGCAGCGCGACGCTGTACCGCAACTTCCCCACCCGGGAGGCCCTGGTCGAGGCGGTCTACCGCAACGAGCTGGCCCAGCTCTGCGAGGCCGTCCCCGGCCTGCTCGCCGAGCACCCGCCGACCGAGGCCCTGCGCGCCTGGACCCTCCTGTTCCTCGACTACGTGACCGCCAAGTACGGCATGATCGACGCCCTGCGCGCGATCGCCGCGACAGGGGGCAACCCCTACGGGCAGAGCCGGGAGCTGATCCTGGCCGCGGTCACCGAGCTGATGGCCGCCTGCACGGCGGCCGGGGCGATCCGCACCGACATCACGCCGGGCGACCTCGCCGCCGCCCTCGAGGGCATCGCCCTCACCTCCGCGGGTGCCGGGCACCGCCCGCAGGCCGAGCGGCTGCTCGGCCTCACCCTGGACGGCCTCGCCGTCCGCCCCTGAGCCACCCGCCCGGCCCCACGGCCCGGCACGCGGCCCGGGGCGCACGGGGACACCCCGCGCAGGTCAGTGCGGCGGCTCGTCCGCGGGCCCGGTCAGGGTGGCGGCGAGCTCAATCAGGGTGTCGCGCAGCAGCCGCAGCAGCGGGTCCTGGTCGCGGCGCGGGTGCCAGAGCAGGGTGACCCGCAGCGGGCGCAGCCGCAGCGGGGCGGGCACGGGCACCACCCCGGCCGTGTCCGCGAGCTCCCGCACCAGCGCGTCCGGCGCGACGGTGACCAGGTCCGTGCGGCCGACCAGGTGCAGTGCGGCGAGGAAGCCGGGGACCACGCAGCGCACGGTGCGGGGGTGGCCGGCCTCGCGCAGTTCCCGGTCGGCCGCGTCGTCGGGCCGGCCGCTACGGGAGACCAGCACGTGCCCGGCGGCGGCGAAGCGCTCCGGGGTGAGCTCGCCCCGGGTGAGGGGGTGGCCGGCCCGGACGGCGGCGGTGAGTCCGGCCCGCACGAGCCCGAGCGAGCGCAGATCGGGGTACTTGGCCGCGTTGACGACGACCGCGAGGTCGGCCGTCCCGTCCCGCACGGCCTCCGCGCCATCGCGGCCGCCGTCGGTGGCCAGCAGTCGCAGTTCGGCGGCGGGGGCGGTGGCGGCGAGGCGGGTCAGCAGGTCCGCGCTCCTGGTGACGATCAGGTCCTGCGGCGCGAGGACGGTCAGCCCGCGCTCCAGCGGCCGGGCCTGACGGTCGAGCAGTTCCTCGGCCTGTTCGAGCCAGAGGCGCAGCCGGGGCCGGAGGTCGACGGCGGCGGCGGTGGGCCGCAGCCCGCGCCCGGAGCGGACCAGCAGCGGGTCCTGGAGCGCCCGGCGCAGCCGGCCGAGGGCGCGGCTGGTCGCGGGGACGGAGAGGTTGAGCCGCTGCGCGGCCCGGGTCACCGAGCCCTCCTCCAGGAGCGCGTCCAGGACCACCAGCAGGTTGAGGTCGAGCGACGACAGTTGCACCAGGTGAAACTATCAGTTGCCGTTTTGCCGATTGCCGCAAACGACGACGACGCCTAGGTTCGAAGGCAGAGCGACCGCGCGAGGGCGTGTCCGGCAGGATCCGCCGGCCGGGGCCCAGGCCCCGGCCGGACCACACCGCCGAGGACGCGCCCGTCCGTCGCCTCTCCCACCACGACCCGGAAGGGGTCCCCATGCCGCCTGCCCTGGACTCGACGAACGATCCCGGGCCCGGGGTCCGCACCCTCGGCCCCGCGCTGCTGACCGCCGTCTGCGGCGCGTCGATGTTCATCACCAGCCTGGACGCGACGGCGGTGAACGTCGCCCTGCCCGCACTGCGGCGTGAACTGCACGCCTCCCCCGACCAGTTGGCGTGGGTGGTGGACGCCTACACGCTCACCCTCGCGGTGCTGCTCCTGCTGTCCGGAGCCCTCGGGGACCGGCTCGGCCGGCGGGCCATGTTCCGGGCCGGACTGCTGGTGTTCGGCCTCGGCTCGCTCGGCTGCGCCCTCGCCACCGGGCCCGGTTGGCTCGTCGCGGTGCGCGTCCTGCAGGGGTGCGGCGCGGCGCTGCTGGGGCCGAACGCCCTGTCCACGCTGACGTCCGCGATCACCGACCCGGTGCGCCGGGCGCGGGTGATCGGCGTCTGGGCCGGGATCTTCGGGCTCGCCGCCGCGGTGGGCCCGCTGGTCGGCGGGTCGCTGGTCGACGCCGTGGGCTGGCGGTGGATCTTCCTGGTGAACCTGCCGGTGGTCGCCGTCGCGCTGGTCGCCTCGGTGCGGGTGCCGGAGACCAGGGGCGGGACGGGCCGCCCGCTAGACCCGGCCGGGCTGGCGCTGGGCGCGGTGGCCGTGCTCGGCCTCACCGAACTGCTCGTCCACGGTGCCCACCACGGGTACGGCGGCGTCGTCCCGCCGGTCTGCGCGGCGATGGCGCTCGGCGGCGGCGCGGCGTTCGTCGCCGTCGAACGGCGGCGCCGCCACCCGGTGTTCCCGCTCGCGCTGGTCCGGCACGGCACCTTCACGGCGGCCACCGTCACGGCGGTGCTCGTGTTCGCGATCCTGGCCGGCTTCCTCTTCGTCTCCAGCGTGTACTGGCAGCAGGAGCGGCACCTCTCGGCGCTCGGGACGGGGCTCGCGCTGCTCCCGGCGACGCTGGCGATCGCCGTGGTGTCGCCGCTGAGCGGGCGGCTGATCCCGGTCGTCGGGGCGCGCCGGCTGCTGGTCGGCTCGGGTCTGCTGCTGGCACTGGGCGCGGGGCTGCTCGCGCTGGCCTCCGGCGGCGACGGCTACCTGCCGTACGCGGCGGGGTACCTGGCGCTCGGGCTGGGCTTCGGCCTGGTCAACCCGCCGATCACCAACACCGCCGTGACCGGCCTCCCGCCGCAGCAGTCCGGCGTGGCCGCAGCCCTGGCCACCACCTCCCGGCAGCTGGGGAACACGCTGGGCGTCGCGGTGCTCGCCGCCACGGCCGCGGGGCCGGTGCTGGACCAGCGGCGGGCCTGGCTGATCGCGCTCGGTCTCGGCCTGGCCGTCGCGGTGCTCAACGCCTTGGTAGGCGGAGGCCCCGGTCGCGGCGGCCAGGCCCCGCGGGCAGGGGCGGGGGCGGACACGAACGAACCGGTCCGGGTCGGCGGTCGCTGACGGCCCGCCGGGCCGGCGGAGACGGCCCGTCAGGAGGGTGACGCACGCGCCTGTCGGAGCCGCGCGGGGCGGGCGCATACTGTGCCACGCGGCTCGCACCGCGCGACGGGGCCCACTCCGGGCCCGGCCCGGCTGCGCCGCGACGGGGAAGGTCGGACGAACGTGGCAATACTCGTGGTCGTCGCCGTGTTGGCGCTGCTGTGGCTGCTCACCGGTGTGCGGGTGGTCCAGCAGTACGAGCGGGGCGTGGTGTTCCGGCTCGGCCGGGTGCTCGGGAAGGTCCGCGAACCGGGCGTCACCCTGCTGGTGCCGGTCATCGACCGGATGCGCAAGGTCAACGTCCAGGTCGTCACCATGCCGGTGCCCGCCCAGGAGGGCATCACCAAGGACAACGTCTCGGTCAGCGTCGACGCGGTGCTGTACTTCCGCGTCGTCGAGCCCATCAAGGCCACCGTCGACGTGCAGAACTACGCCTTCGCGATGCTCCAGGTCGCCCAGACCTCGCTGCGCTCGATCATCGGCAAGAGCGAGCTGGACGACCTGCTCTCCGGCCGGGAGAACCTCCACCAGGGGCTGGAGGTCATGCTGGAGAGCCCGGCCACCGGCTGGGGCGTGCACATCGACCGGGTGGAGATCAAGGACGTCAGCCTGCCGGACTCGATGAAGCGCTCGATGGCCCGCCAGGCGGAGGCGGACCGCGAGCGCCGGGCCCGCATCATCACCGCCGACGGCGAGTTCCAGGCCGCGGCCAAGCTCGCCGAGGCCGCCGCCAAGATGGCCGAGACCCCGGCGGCGATGCAGCTGCGGCTCCTGCAGACCGTGGTCGAGGTCGCGGCGGAGAAGAACTCGACGCTGGTCCTGCCGTTCCCGGTGGAACTGCTGCGCTTCTTCGAGGCCTCGGCCGGCCGGGTCGCGGAGGGCGCCGCCGTCCCGGCCCAGGCCCGCTCCGAGGACGGCTGACCGACGCTCCCCCGGCCGGCGGGGCACCGGCACGGTGACGGCGGGCGGCCCCGCGGCCACCCGGGCCGCCCCCCGCCCCACCCCGCCCCCACCCCCCCCAAAAACCGCCCCCCCAAAACCAACCCCGGGCCCCCCGGGTTGGGGGACGGGCGGCCCCCGACCCCACCCCGCCCGGGGGCGGGGGCCCCGCCCCCCCCCCGGGCGGGGGGCCCCGGGCCGGGGGGGGGGGCCCGCCCCGCCCCCCCCGGGCCCGCCCCCCGGCCATAGGTCGTCTCTATGACCCCATAGACCGGCACCGCCTACACCTCCGCGGGCCCGCCGGGTTGGCTGCAGGGACGTCCCCGTCCGCCTCCCCGCTGCGCCCGACCGGAGGTACCACCCACCATGACCCGCCCGATCAGGGTCGCGATCGTCGGCGCCGGCCCTGCCGGTGTGTACGCCGCCGACGCCCTGCTGAAGTCCGACGCCGCCCACGCCCCCGGGGTCTCGATCGACCTGTTCGAGCGGATGCCCGCCCCGTTCGGGCTGATCCGCTACGGCGTCGCCCCCGACCACCCCCGGATCAAGGGCATCGTGACCGCCCTGCACCAGGTGCTCGACAAGCCGCAGGTCCGCCTGTTCGGCAACGTCGACTACCCGGACGACCTCGCCCTCGACGACCTGCACCGGTTCTACGACGCGGTGGTGTTCGCCACCGGCGCCACGGCCGACCGGGCGCTCGGCCTCCCCGGGATCGGGCTGGAGGGCTCGTACGGCGCCGCCGACTTCGTCTCCTGGTACGACGGCCACCCGGACGTGCCGAGGAGCTGGCCGCTGGAGGCCGAGAAGGTCGCCGTGCTCGGCGTCGGCAACGTGGCCCTGGACGTCGCCCGGATCCTCGCCAAGACCGCCGACGAGCTGCTGCCGACCGAGATACCCCCGAACGTCCACGCCGGGCTGCGCCGCAACCGGGCCGTCGAGGTGCACGTCTTCGGCCGCCGCGGCCCGGCGCAGGCCAAGTTCAGCCCGATGGAGCTGCGCGAACTGGACCACTCGCCGACGATCGAGGTGATCGTCGACCCCGAGGACATCGAGTACGACGCCGGCTCGATCGCCGAACGCCGGGCCGTCAAGCACGTCGACCTGGTCGCGGCGACGCTGGAGAACTGGGCGATCCGCGACGTCGGCGACCGCCCGCACCGCGTCCACCTGCACTTCTTCGAGTCGCCGGTGGAGGTCCTGGGCGAGGACGGCCGGGTCGTCGGCCTGCGCACCGAGCGCACCGAACTGGACGGCACCGGCAACGTCCGCGGCACCGGCCGGTTCCGGGACTGGGACGTCCAGGCCGTCTACCGGGCCGTCGGCTACTACTCCGACGAGCTGCCCAAGCTGCCCTTCGACCCGGTGTCCGGCACCGTCCCGCACGAGGCGGGGCGGGTCCTGGACGGCGACGGCTCGCACCGCGCGGCCACCTACGTCACCGGCTGGATCAAGCGCGGCCCGGTCGGCCTGATCGGCCACACCAAGGGCGACGCCAACGAGACCGTGGCCTGCCTGCTGGCCGACCACGCGGCCGGCCGCCTGCCCGGCGCCGTCGAGCCGGACCCCGAGGCCGTGGTCGCCCACCTGCGCGGGCAGGGCGTCCGGTTCACCACCTGGGAGGGCTGGCAGCTGCTGGACGCGCAGGAGCGCGCGCTGGGCGCGGCCGAGGGGCGCGAGCGGGTCAAGGTGGTCGAGCGCGAGGAGATGCTCCGGCACAGCGGGGCCTGAGCGGGCCCCCGGCGGGACCCGACGGCCCGGCAGCGGGTCGGGATCCGGGTCAGGGGCGGACGATCGGCAGCAGCACCTCGTCGACGATCGCCGCCGGATCGAGCCGGACGGCCGTTCCGCCGCAGGTCTTGATCCGGTACAGCATCAGCGCCGGCACCACGTCGGTGACCAGCGGGGTGACGGCCCCGGGGCGGACCTCGCCCCGGGCCGCACCCCGGGCCAGGACCTCGCCGATCAGTGCGGTGGTCGGCTGCACCACCCGCTCCAGCACGATCGTCAGGAAGACGTGGGCCCGCTGCTGGTCCAGCTCGCCCATGATCGCGCGCACGGCCGCGCCCGGTTCGCTGAACATCGCCGCGCGCAGCCTGGTCACGACCTCCATCAGGTCCCCGCGCAGGCCCCCGGTGTCCGGCGCCGGGCCGGCCGGGGGCAGGCTGGCCCGCAGCGCGTCCTTCACCAGCTCCTCCTTGGAGGGCCAGCGCCGGTAGAGGGCGGCCTTGCCGGTCTGCGCAGCGGCGGCCACGCCCTCCATGGTGAGCCGGGCGTAGCCGTCGGCGGTGAGCAGCCGGAGCGTGGCCTCGAAGATGGCGCTCTCCAGCGCCTCGCCGCGCCGCCGCAGCGGGGCGGCCGGCGACCGGGTCGGGGCGGCGGCCACCGACCGGCGCGCGACGTCGGTTTCAGCGGGCATGGCTGCGCACCTTCTTCGGTCCCGCCTCTCGACACGTCCCTCATCACGGCCGCCGATGGGCGGCCCGTCATGAGCGGAGCCGTTTCCCGCCTCCCGGGAACACTGTCGATGTTAGTGAACGAACCCGTTCCGCCCCAACCGTCCGTCCGCCGGTGTTCGACTGCGGCGTTCAGCAGGGCCCGTGCTGGGCTCGGGCCTCGGCGGTGGCCTTCAGGTTCGCCAGCCAGGCCTCCAGCCCCCGGCCCAGGAGCGCGGTCGCGACGGGGACGTCGGCGTCGACCTGAGGCCCGGTGTGGGTCTCCTCGGTGCGCACCAGGACACCGTCCTCGACCCGGGTGAAGGTCCAGACGTGCACGCCGTCGATGTGCAGCCCCTCCCCGACCGCGGGGCCGGTCCAGCGGATGCAGGACCCGGGCCTGAGCTGCTCGACGGTCGAGGTGATCACCAGCTCGGTGGCCGGGGTCGCGGGGTTCGGCGGTACCGGCGTCGTCCAGCGGAACGCCGAGCCGGCCCGCAGCGGGCCGCCGTCGAGGCGCTGCGCCGTCTCCACCGGGGGCTGCCAGGACGGCCAGTCGGCCACGTCGGTCTGCACCTCCCAGACGGTGCGCAGCGGCGCGTGGATCACGGCCTCGGTCCGGTAGCGGACCTGCGCGCCGGGGTCGACGCCCTCGCCGCGGCAGGTCAGGGACGCGGCGCGGTGGGCGGTGGCGGCCCCGGCCGGCGCGGCGGCGCCGAGCAGAGCGGCCACGAGCGGGGCGGTGATCAGGGCGGCGCGGATGCGGTTGCTGCGGATGCCGGACACGGTGGTCCCCTTCGCTCGACTCGGAGATAGACACTCACGCGTTCGTTAGAAGTTATAACGGACGATCAGATGAAGGGTCAATGCCCGCGTGACAACCCCTAACGATTCCTTGATGCCATCGCCGTCCGATCCGGGCCCGCCCCACCCCGCCGCGGTGACATAGTGAGGCTCCTTTCCGGATCCCCCCTCGATCCCCGGAGCGTGACACCGTGAGCGTCGTCGTCTGGATCTCCCCGAGCACCTGGCCCGCCTGCGTCGATGCGGCGCGCTGCCACGCCCCGCCCGGGGCCGAGATCGTCCTGCTCCACGCCGTCGAACCCGCCTCGCACGCAGCGCCGGCCCACCCGGACCGGACCGGCCGGGCCCCGTACGACCCCGACGCCCGCCTCGACGAACTCGCGGCGGCCTCCGGCGAGGGCCTGCTCAGGGCCGCCGCGAGACGTCTCGGCCGCCCCTGCACGGCCCGGGTGCGCGTCGGCCGCGTCGAGCGCGAGGTCGTCGCCGCCGCCGTCGGCGCCGACCTGCTCGTCCTCGCCCGCGGCGGCGACCGCCCGCACGGCCCCGACCGCGCCACCCGCTACGTCCTCGACCACGCCCCCTGCCCGGTCCTCCCGGTCCGGACCGGGCCCGGCACGCCGGAGCACCGACCCCTCGTCCCGCACCGCGGGACTCATCCGATCGGATGGCGCGCCGCGACACCCGGCGCGCCCGGGTAGTACGGACCCGGACGGGCGGCCACCGGCGGCTAGGGTTCGACCCCGTGACCGGCAACGACCTGGTCCTGGCCCTGGTGGTTGCCACCGCGCTGGGATTCGACTTCACCAACGGGTTCCACGACACGGGGAACGCCATGGCCACCTCGATCGTCACCGGGGCGCTGCGCCCACGGGTGGCGGTCGCCGTCTCCGCGGTGCTCAACCTGGTCGGCGCGTTCCTCTCGACCGCGGTGGCGGCGACCATCGCCAGCGGCCTGGTCGACAGCGGCGACGTCACCCTCACCGTGGTCATGGCGGGCCTGACCGGCAGCATCCTATGGAACCTGGCCACCTGGTACCTCGGGATCCCGTCCAGTTCCTCGCACGCGCTGATCGGCGGCGTGGTGGGCGCGACCATCGCGGCGGCGGGCGGCTCGGCCGTCAAGTGGCAGGGGCTGGTCGCCAAGGTGATCGTGCCCGCGGCGCTGTCCCCGTTCATCGCGGGAGCCATCGCCGCCCTCGGCACCTTCCTGGTCTACCGGATCACCCGCCGGGTGGCCGAGGGCCCGCGCTCCCACGGGTTCCGGATCGGCCAGGTCGGCTCGGCCTGCATGGTCTCGCTCGCCCACGGCACCAACGACGCGCAGAAGACCATGGGCGTCATCACCCTGGCGCTGATCGCCAACGGCACCCTGCACGCCGGCGCGACCTCCCCGCCCTGGGTCATCACCTCCTGCGCGGTGGCGATCTCGCTCGGCACCTACATCGGCGGGTGGCGGGTCATCAGGGCGCTGGGCAAGGGGCTCGTGGAGATCGAAGCGCCGCAGGGGATGGCCAGCGAGTCGGCCTCGGCGGCCGTCATCCTCTCCTCCACGGACTTCGGCTACTCGCTCTCCACCACCCACGTGGCCACCGGGTCGATCCTGGGCTCCGGGGTCGGCAAGAAGGACGCGGAGGTGCGCTGGCACATCGCCCGCCGGATGGTGACGGCCTGGCTGTTCACCCTGCCCGCCGCGGGGTTGATGGGCGCCCTCGCCTACTGGGTCGCCAACGGGATCGGCGGCACGGCGGGCGTGGTGACCATCTTCGTCGTGCTGATCCTGGCCTCGGTCGCCTTCTTCGTCGCCTCCCGCCACCCGGCCGTGACCCCGGAGAACGTCAACGCCGCCTGGACCGGATCGGTCGTCCCGGCACCCGAGCAGGACGAGGTGGCCTCGTGAACAGCTGGATCAACCTCGACGCGCTCTGGCGGATCATCGTGGTCGGGCTGCTCGCCGGCGCCGGCCTCCCCGCGCTGTTCGCGGTCGGCCTGCTCGCGCTCGCCCCGCAGCCCCGCCCGGACGCGCCCGGCACCGACCGGCCGACCGCCGGCGTGCTCGGGTACGCCGTCGCCGGACTCTGCTTCGCCGTGGTGCTCGCCGCGATCGGCTGGGGCATCGCGGTGATCGTCAACCACAGCTGAGCACCCCGGGCGGCGCGGCGGCCTTCAGGACGTGGCGGCCCGGCGCAACCCGTAGGCGGCCGCGCCGACGGCCAGCACGGCCGCGCCGGAGAGCACCGAGGCGAGCGGCAGGGCGGCGGCCAGCGCCAGGCAGCCCGCCAGGCCGAGCGCGGGGACGACCCGCGGCGGGCGGCCCTCGGCCCGGGTGAGCGTCCAGGCCGAGGCGTTCGCGACGGCGTAGTAGGCCAGCACCCCGAAGGAGGAGAAGCCGATCGCCCCGCGCAGGTCGGCGCTCGCCGCCGCGACCGCCACCACGGCGCCGACCGCCAGCTCCGCCCGGTGCGGCACGCGGTAGCGGGGGTGGACCGCGGCCAGCACGTGCGGCAGGTGCCGGTCGCGGGCCATCGCGAAGGCCGTCCGGGAGACCCCGAGGATCAGCGCCAGCAGCGAACCGAGCGCGGCCACCGCCGCCCCCGCCCGGACCACCGGGACCAGCCCGTCCGCACCGGCCGCGCGCACCGCCTCGGACAGCGGCGCCGCGGCCGCGGCCAGCCGCTCGGGCCCGAGCACCGCCAGGACGGCCACGGCGACCAGGGCGTAGACGACGAGGGTGAGGCCCAGGGCCAGCGGGACGGCCCTCGGGATGGTGCGCGCCGGATCGCGGACCTCCTCCCCCAGGGTGGCGATCCGCGCGTAGCCCGCGAAGGCGAAGAACAGCAGGCCCGCCGCCTGCAGCACGCCGTGCGCGGAGGCGTCGGAGCCGATCTCCAGCCGGGTGGCGTCCGCGCCCTCCGAGCCCAGCGCCGCCACCACGACGGCGGCGAGCACCGCCAGCACGACCGCGACGATCCCCCTGGTCAACCAGGCGGACTTCTGCACGCCGACGTAGTTCACCGCCGTCAGGGCGACCACCGCGGCGACCGCCACCGCGTGCGCCTGCCCCGGCCAGACGTATCCGCCCACCGTCAGCGCCATCGCGGCGCAGGACGCGGTCTTGCCGACGACGAACGCCCAGCCGGCCAGGTAGCCCCAGAACTCGCCGAGCCGCTCCCGTCCGTAGACGTACGTCCCGCCGGACTGCGGGTAGCGGGCGGCCAGTCGCGCCGAGGAGGTCGCGTTGGCGTAGGCGACCACGGCCGCGAGGGCCAGCCCCGGCAGGAGTCCGGAGCCGGCCGCGCCGGCCGCCGGTGCCAGTGCGGCGAAGATCCCGGCCCCGATCATCGAGCCCAGCCCGATCACCACGGCGTCGAACAGCCCCAGCTGACGGCGCAGTTGCGGCTGGGCACTCCCGGCCGGTCGGTTCATGGCAGGCTCCCGTGTCGATCTCCGATGCCCGTGCACGGTATCCCAGCCCGGGAACGAGAGGACGGCCGCCCCGCGGCGCGACGGACCGGCCCGCCGACACCCTCTCCGGCGCGCTGTCCGGAAACCGCCGACTGTCCGTAATGAACGGTTGTGTTCCCTATATCCCGGAGCTAGTGTCGTGGTAGTGGACGCTTCCGCCACCCTCCCGCCACCGTTCGCTCCCCAGCCACCGGGAGACCTGCCATGGCCACCTCGCGTGCCCTGGCCCAAGCTCCGCCCGCGCCCGCGCGCCGCGGCCAGCACCCAGGGATAGCCCTCACCGTCATCGCGGCCACCCAGCTCATGGTCGTGCTCGACATCACGATCGTGAACATCGCCCTGCCGCACATCCAGCAGGCACTGAACTTCAACACCACCGACCTGTCCTGGGTCATCAACGCCTACACCCTGACCTTCGGCGGACTGCTGCTGCTCGGCGGGCGGACCGGAGACATCCTCGGGCGCCGGCGGGTCTTCATCGCCGGCGTGCTGGTCTTCGCCCTGGCCTCGCTGCTCGCCGGCGTCGCACAGTCCTCCGCGTGGCTGCTGGCCGCCCGCTCCCTGCAGGGGCTGGGCGGCGCGATCGCCTCGCCGACCGCGCTGGCCCTGATCGCCACCAACTTCCGGGAGGGCCCGGAGCGCAACCGCGCCTTCGGCGTCTTCTCCGCCGTCGCCGGCGCTGGCGGCGCCATCGGGCTGCTGCTCGGCGGCATGCTGACCTCCTGGCTGTCCTGGCGCTGGGTGTTCTTCGTCAACGTGCCGATCGGCATCGCGATCGCCCTGCTGGCGCCGCTCTACATCAACGAGTCCGAACGGCACCCCGGCCGCTTCGACCTGGTCGGCGCCTTCACCGCCACGGTGGGCATGGTCTCGCTGGTGTTCGGGTTCATCCGGGCCGCCGAGCACGGCTGGACGGACTCGGTGACGCTCCTGTCGTTCAGCCTCGCCGTGGTGCTGCTGGCCGCGTTCGTGCTCAACGAGCGGCGGGCCCCGCAGCCGATCACCCCGCTACACCTGTTGCGCGACCGCAACCGCTCCGGCGCGTACGGGCTGATGCTCTGCGTGGCCGCGGCGATGTTCAGCATCTTCTTCTTCGTGACCCTCTTCGTGCAGGACATCCTCGGGTTCAGTCCGCTCCGGGCCGGCTTCGCCTTCCTGCCGATCAGCGTGGCGATCATCGCCGCCGCCCAGTTCGCGGCCCGCAACCAGGTGCGGTACGGCCCCAAACCCTTCCTCGTCACGGGTTCGTTCCTGGTGCTGGGCGGGGTGGTCTGGGCCGCCCAGACCGGCATCACCACCACGTACGTCGGCGGCGTCCTCGGCCCGACCCTGCTGTTCGGCCTCGGCATGGGCTCGATCTTCGTCCCGGTGATGCTGACCGCCGTCTCGCACGTCGCCCCGCACGAGACGGGCGCGGCCACCGGCATGCTCAACACCACCCAGCAGGTGGGCGGCTCGCTGGGCCTGTCGATCCTGGTGACGGTCTTCGGCACCGCCAGCCGCAACGAGGCCCGGCAGCAGCTCGGCGCGTTCCTCCACCAGGCCACCCCGCAGCAGCTCGTCGAGTTCCGGGCGACCGGACGGCTGCCGGCGCCGTACTCCTCGCAGGTGCTCGTGCACGGCATCTCCAGCGCCTTCCAGATGGGGCTGGTGTTCGCGGCGCTCGCGGTGCTGATCGCGGTGTTCGTCATCAAGGTCCGCCCGGCACCGGCGCCCGTCAGTCCTTCGGGGGAGGGTGCTTGACAGGGCCTCAGGGGATCCGGGACAGTCGAGTTAGAAATGGTTTTCATCTCCGATAGAGGAGTATCACCCATGTCCCTCGACGTCTCCCCCACCCTGCTCGCCCAGGCCGCGCAGGGCAGCGTCGACCAGTCCGACTTCATCGACACCGTCCGCACCTCGCTCCCGTACGCCTACCGGGTCGTCTCCGGGCTCAGCGCCGAACTCAGCGCCACCGACGCCGAGTTCACCACCGACAACACCACGCCCAGCGACCACGAGCGCGCCCAGCTGCTGCGTGCGCTGGCCAGCAACGCCATCCGGGGCAGCCTGGAGGAGCACTTCGCCGTCAAGCTCGCGTTCGTCAACTGCCACCGCGTCGGCGCCTTCCGCCCCGGCACCGAGGACGGCGACGCCTACCGCGAGTTCACCTCCCTGCACAACCAGATCCGCAACCAGAGCCCCGAGCTGCGCAGCTGCTGACGCCGGGCAGCCCACCGGCCGGCCCCCGCGCCCCCGCGCGGGGGCCGAGCCCCCGCCCGGCCCGTGACGGCGGTCAGGGTGAACCGGGGTTGCACCGTGTTGCGGGCGGGTGACACCGTGCCCGGCGATCTTGTCGGGGCGCGATCGGCTGCGTACGTTCGACCCGTACCGGCCGTCCCGGCCCTGCGGGGCCGCCCCACACCACACGGAGCACCCACCATGCTGCGGAAACTCGGCTTCCTCACCATCGGACTGTTCGACGAGGCCGACCCGCGCCGGGGCCACGAGGACACCCTCGACCTGATCACCCTCGGCGAGCAGCTCGGCTTCGACAGCGCCTGGCTCCGCCACCGCCACCTCCAGTACGGCATCTCCTCGCCCGTCGCCGTCCTCGCCGCGGCCTCCCAGCGCACCCGCCGGATCGAACTCGGCACCGCCGTCACACCGCTCGGCTGGGAGAACCCGCTGCGCCTCGCCGAGGACCTCGCCACCGTCGACGTCCTCTCCGGCGGCCGCCTCAACGCCGGGATCAGCATCGGCCCGCCCACCCACTTCGAGAACGTCCGGGCCGCGCTCTACCCCGACACCGCCGAACACGAGGACTTCGGGCACCGCCGCGCCGAGCGGCTGCTGGAGCTGGTCCGCGGCGAGCCCGCCTCGGACTTCGTCGGCACCGAGGGCATCGAGGTCTACTCCCGCCGGGTCCAGCCGCACTCCCCGGGCCTGGCCGCCCGCATCTGGTACGGGGCCGGCAGCCTGCGCTCCGCCCGCTGGGCCGGCGACCACGGGCTCAACCTGCTCACCAGCAGCGTCGTGAAGGCCGAGGAGTCCGAGGACTTCGCCGAGAACCAGCGCGCGCAGATCCACGCCTTCCGCGCCGCGCACCCCGACGGCGATCGCGCCCGGGTCTCCCAGGGCCTCGTCGTCATCCCCACCGACGGCGCCACCCCCGAGCAGCGCGCCAAGTACCGGGCGTACGCCGAGGCCCGCACCCCGCGCACGCTCGCCCCGCAGGGACCGGCCCGGATGCTGTTCGCGCCGGACCTGGTCGGGACGTCGGCGGAGATCGCCGAGCGGCTGGAGGAGCACGCCGGGTACCGGGAGGTCGACGAGGTGGCCTTCGCGCTGCCCTTCACCTTCGACCGGGCGGACTACGGGCAGATCCTCACCGACATCGCCACCCGCCTCGGCCCGGCCCTCGGCTGGCGGCCGGCGGACGCCGGTTCGGACGCGGACCCGAGCGCGGATACGGGCACGGGGACGAACGGCTGACCCGGGGGCCGCGCAGACACCGGCACGGTCAGAACTCGCCGGTCTCCAGCTCGAGTTCGAAGGGCGCGGGCAGGCGCACCCGGGTGCCGAAGGGGTGCGGGCCGGAGGCCAGGGTGTAGCCGAGCGTGCCGGGCTCGGAGAACAGGGTGCAGGAGCGGTCCTGCCGGTCGACCAGGAGGTAGAGCGGCGCACCGAACTGGGCGTAGCGCCGGCGTTTCACGGTGCGGTCGGTGTCGGCGTTGGACGGCGAGGTGACCTCGACCACCAGCAGGGTCTGGTCCGGCAGCAACGCCCCCTCCGACTTGGCGAGTTCGGCAGGGACCACGGCCAGGTCGGGCACGTAGAAGTTCTCCGTCCCCGGCAGGTCCAGGTTGCCGGAGCCGGCGCGCAGACCCAGTTCGCGCATCCGCGGGCCGACCTGCTCGCGGATCAGGTCGATGGCGCTCTCATGCGCCCAGGACGGCGACACGGGGGTGATGACTCCCTCGACGATCTCGACGCGGTCGCCCGCGATGTGCTGAATCGCGTACTTGAGGGCCTGCTCCGGGTTCGGCACCCGGCTGTAGTCGCCGGGGCCGATGTGCGCTGTGCTCACTCGTTGCTCTCCTGTCCGGCGCCGGCCCGCGCGCCCGGGGGCCGCCCGCGGGCCAGACTACCGGTGCCCGGCCGCACCGGCCGGGAGCGGCGGCCGGGCAGCCGCACGGGCGGCAGCGCGGACGACGGGTCTGGCCAGATGAATAAGCGCTTGCTTAGAATCGGGCGGCCAGTGCAGCAGCGAGCGCGCCCAGGAGATGCCATGACCGCAGTCAACCGCCAGATCCGCCTTGCCCGCCGGCCGGTCGGGGAGGTGCGGGCGGAGGACTGGACCCACGGGTCCGAGGCCGTGCCGACGGCCGGGGAGGGCGAGTTCGTCGGCCGCACCCGCTACCTCTCACTCGACCCGGCCATGCGCGGCTGGCTCGACGACCGGCCGTCCTACCTGCCGCCGGTCGGGATCGGCGAGGTGATGCGCGCCGGGTCGGTGGTCGAGGTCGTCGAGTCGCGGCACCCGAAGTACCGGGTCGGCGACCACGTGGTCGGCACCTTCGGCGTCCAGGAGTACGCGCTCTCGGACGGCCGCGGCACCCTGAAGGTCGACCCCGCGCTCGCGCCGCTGTCCACCTACCTGGGCGCGCTCGGCATGCCCGGCATGACCGCCTACTTCGGCCTGCTCGACGTCGGGGCGCTCAAGGAGGGCGAGACGGTGGTGGTCTCCGGTGCCGCCGGGGCCGTCGGCACCATGGTCGGGCAGATCGCCAAGGTGAAGGGCTGCCGCGTCGTCGGCATCGCGGGCGGCCCGGAGAAGTGCGCGCTGCTCACCGGGGAACTGGGCTTCGACGCGGCGATCGACTACCGCGCCGAGGACGTCCGCAAGGCGCTGCGCACCCACGCACCGGACGGCATCGACGTGTACTTCGACAACGTCGGCGGCGAGATCCTGGACGCCGCGCTGACCCGCCTGGCGATGCACGCCCGGGTGGTGGTCTGCGGCGCGATCAGCCAGTACAACAACGAGACCGCCGTGCAGGGCCCGTCCAACTACCTGTCGCTGCTGGTGCGCCGGGCCCGGATGGAGGGGTTCGTGGTCTTCGACTACGCCCGCCGGTACCCGGAGGCCGCGAAGGAGCTGGCCGGCTGGATCGGCGCGGGCCGGATCAAGGTCAAGGAGCACGTGCTGGACGGCGGCGTGGACGACTTCCCGGCGGCCCTCGGGATGCTGTTCCGCGGCGAGAACACCGGCAAGCTGGTGCTGCGCCTGGCCTGATCCGCCGCCGCGGGCAGCGGTGCGCGCGCACCGCGGGCGGCCGCCGGAGGACCGGCGGCCGCCCGTGTGCCGGGTGCGCTCAGAGCAGGCGCTTGATCTCCCCGCGCGCCCGGTAGAAGCCGCCCGAGGCGGACTCCCGCACCTCGGCGACCAGGTACCGCGCCCCGGGGACCCGGATGTCCTTCGGGAACTGCACCCGGCGCGCCCGGTCGTAACCCGCCGACACCACCCGCACCCGCAGCCGGTTGCCGTCCTGCACGCACTCCACCTCGACCCCCGCACCGGCCGGCCCGTCGGCTGTGACGGTGACCGTCTCCAGGGCGGCGCCCGCCAGCACCGGCTCCCAGCCAGTGTCCCGCACCTCGGCCGTGGCCGGCAGGGTGCCGCCCTCGGCCGCCCGCACGGCGTGCTCGCTCGCGTCCAGGCAGGCCAGCGAGCCGTCGGTGGTGACGACGTACAGCCGGCCGTCGCGGTACTGCATGCTGTACGCCGAGCCGCAGCCGGTGGCGAGCTTCCAGAGCCGGGTGCCGTCGGCCGCGAAGCAGTAGACGGAGGAGTGGTTGTCCCCGGCGAAGACGTACTCGCCGTCCGGGGAGGCCGCGCAGGAGAACACCGCCGCGTCGCAGCGGTAGGCCGCCGTCTCGGCGCCGTCGGACTTGCGCAGCCGGTGCACCCAGCCGCGCGACGTCCCGGCGAACACCGAGTCGGCCTCCTGCCAGCCGAACAGCACCTCGCCCTTGGTGGCGGTGTGCCAGAGCTGCTCCCCGCCGCGGGAGGCGTAACGGGCGACACCGCGCGAGTGCCCGTGGTAGACGCCGTCGGCGTCGCAGCGCACCATCCAGCCGGAGTTCCCGTCGGCGTTGCGGCGCCACTGGAACTCGTCCTCGTGGTCCACCGTGGTGAGGCCGCCGCGCTCGTCGGCGACGCCGAGCACGCCGTCGTGGATGTCGAGCCAGAAGATGTCCACGTCCTCGGCGATCTCGTACGCCACCCGCGGCACCTTGCCGCCCAGGTCGTAGACCTTGCCGTTGTCGCAGCCCGCGTAGATCCACCAGTCGTCGGCGACGATGCACTTGACGCCGTCCGGCAGGCCGAAGCGGGCGGTGACCTCGCCGTCGTGGGTGAGCGTGTAGACGTCGCCGCGCTCGTTGCCCACCCAGGCGTGCTCCTCGCCCACGAAGATGCCGAAGGCGGGCGAGCCGGAGCGGAAGCGCCACAGCAGCGGCGCCTGCGTCGCGGTGGAGCGGCTGCTGACGATCTGCCGGCGGGTCACCCCGCGCCGCTCGCGCACGCCCTGGACGGCGGGCGCGTAACCCTTGCGCACCTTCTCGCCGATCTTCTTGGCCGCCGCGGCGGCCGCCTTCTCGGCGCTCGGGTAACCGGTGGTCTTGCTCTGCCCTGCGTCGCCGATCCGCCCGTAGCGGACGGTCACCGTGGTGCCGGCGAGCCGCACCTCGTAGAACTTGTGCGCACCCCCCTCGTCCTCGGACAGTTCGAGGTAGGTGACCTGCTCTTCCACGGCAACGGACACGACGAAGTCCCCTTTCGGGCAACGGAGATGACGGACACGGGCGGGGCTGCGGAGACGGCGCACCGGAGCCGGACGGCACCGGGAACGCGACCCGGGCCTGCACCCGCCGCTCACCCACGACCCCCAACCTAGGCCCCGGCACTGACAACGCGTCCGCCGGGTGCCCACCGGAGGGCCGCCTCCCACTTGCCGCCCGGCGAACCGTTCTTCCTCCGTACATCTGGCCGTCGCCCTCCGCGCACGGTAGGGATCGGGTGGCGTTGCTAGAACCTCAGCGCCCGACCTTTCTTGTCCGTGGTCATGCCGCCGGGTCACGAGCCCGTGCGGCCGTCAGGAGGAAGCCCGATGCGGAGAACCCAGCGAGTTCGGCGCCGAGCGATGGCGGGGGCGGCCGCCGCGGCCGTGGTGGGGGCCCTGCTGGCACTGCCGGGGGGCGTCGCTCAGGCGGCCTCGCCGGACGTGGTGATCAGCCAGGTGTTCGGCGGGGGCGGCAACTCGGGCGCCCCGTACACCAACGACTTCGTCGAGCTCTACAACCGCGGCACCGCGCCGGTCTCCGTCACCGGCTGGACGGTCCAGTACGCCTCGGCGAGCGGCTCCTCGTGGACCAGGACCACGCTCTCCGGGACGATCGCGCCCGGGCACTACTTCCTGGTCCAGGAGGGCGCCGGGGCCGGTGCGGGCGCGGCGCTGCCGACTCCCGACGCCACCGGGACGATCGCGATGTCCGCCACCTCCGGCAAGGTCGCGCTGGTCACCAACGGCACCGCGCTGACCTGCTCCTCGGGCTGCGCGACGCAGGCCGGCGTGCGGGACTTCGTCGGCTACGGGTCCGGCGTCAGCTCCGCCGAGGGCTCGCCGACCGGCGCCCTGTCCAACGGCACGGCCGCCCTGCGCGCCGGCGGCGGCGCCACCGACACCGACAACAACGCGGCCGACTTCGCCGTCGGCTCGCCCGCGCCGCGCAACGCGGCCTCCACCGGCGGGGGCGGCACCGGCGGCACCCGCATCCACGACATCCAGGGCGCCGCCCGCACCTCCCCGCTCACCGGCAGCGCCGTCAGCTCGGTGCCCGGCGTGGTCACCGCCGTCGGCCCCAGCGGCTTCTGGTACCAGGACCCGCAGCCCGACGGCGACCCGGGCACCAGCGAGGGGATCTACGTCTACACGGCCGGCGCGCCCGCCGTCGCCGTCGGCGACTCGGTCACGGTGAGCGGCACCGTCAGCCAGTACCGCCCCGGCGGCACCGGTGGCACCACCAACCTGTCGATCACCGAACTGACCGCGCCCACCGTCGGCGTGGTCGCCCACAACGCGCCGCTGCCCGCCGCCACCCTGGTCGGCGCCGGCGGGCGGGTACCGCCGTCCGCGGTGATATCCGGCGTCACCAGCGGGGACGTCGAGACCGCCGGCGGCTACCGGCCCACCACCGACGGCCTGGACTTCTGGGCGTCGCTGGAGGGCATGCGGGTCGAGATCGACAACGCCGCCGTCGTCGGCCCCAGCAACACGTACGGCGACCTGCCCGTCGTCCCGCAGGGCAGCACCACCCGCACCAACCGGGGCGGCATCCTGCTGCAGGCCGCCGACGGCAACCCGGAGCGGGTCACCCTCGGCAACGCGCTGGCGCCCACCCCCACCGCCAACGTCGGCGACACCCTCACCGGCGCCACCGTCGGCGTCCTCGACTACTCCTTCGGCAACTTCAAACTGCAGGTCACCGCGACCCCGACAGTCGCCTCCGGCGGCATCGCCCCCGAGGTCACCGCGGCACCGACGGCCGGCCAGCTCGCCGCCGCCACCTTCAACGTGGAGAACCTCGCCCCCTCCGACCCGCAGAGCAAGTTCGACGGCCTGGCGGCGGGCATCGTCACCAACCTGCGCTCGCCCGACCTCGTCGCCCTCGAGGAGATCCAGGACAACAGCGGCGCCACCGACGACGGCGTCACCGCGGCCGACCAGACGGTCGCCAAGCTCACCGCCGCGATCACGGCCGCCGGCGGCCCGGCCTACTCCTACCGCCAGATCAACCCGGTGGACGGCCAGGACGGCGGCCAGCCCGGCGGCAACATCCGCCAGGTCTTCCTCTTCCGCACCGACCGCGGCCTGAGCTTCACCGACCGCGCCGGCGCCGGCTCCACCACCGCCGACTCGGTGGTCAACGCCGGCGGCACCCCGCAGCTGGCCTACTCCCCCGGCCGGATCGACCCGACCAACTCCGCCTTCAACGCCAGCCGCAAGCCGCTCGCCGGGGAGTTCCGGTGGAACGGCAAGCCGGTCTTCGTGATCGCCAACCACTTCAACTCCAAGGGCGGGGACCAGCCGCTCTTCGGCCGCTACCAGCCGCCCGCGCACCCGTCCGAGGCCCAGCGCCACAACCAGGCGACGGTGGTGAAGGGCTTCACCGACCAGATCCTCGCGGTGGACCCGAACGCCTCGGTCATCGTGCTCGGCGACCTCAACGACTTCGAGTTCTCGCAGACCGCCGACATCCTCACCGCCGGCGGCTCGCTCACCGACCTGCCGCGCACCCTCCCGCTGCCCGAGCGCTACACCTACGTGTACGAGGGCAACTCCCAGGTGCTCGACCACATCCTCATCTCCGGCGCACTCGCGGCGAAGGCCTACAGCTACGACATCGTGCACATCAACAGCGAGTTCAGCGGCCAGCTGAGCGACCACGACCCGCAGGTCGTGCGGATCCCGCTGCCCTGACGTCCCGTCCGCCGACGCGGTGCCGGCTCCCGCCACGGGGGCCGGCACCGCCGCCGTTCCGGCCCCCGCCCGACCGTGCGGGGCCGCCGGGGGGCCGCGGTGCGGCGGGCCGCCGTGCCTGTTCGGGCAGTCGGTGCTGCCCGCGAGGACCTGCCGGGCCCGCCCGTCCTTCGGGTATGAGTGGGGGGAGCCGCCACCGCGAAGGAGCCCACCGTGCAGGCCCGAGACACCGCCAGGACCGCCGACACCAGGACGGAGGAGTCCGCGGCCGCCCGTACGCCGGTCCGCCGCACGGCCGCCGCACCGCCCGCGCTCGCCCTCCAGCGCAGCGTCGGCAACACCGCCGTGGCCCGGATGATGCGTCAGGACGGGCGGCCCCGGGCCGGGGAGACCGTCCAGCGGATGGCCGCCGCCGGGCCGAAGTTCCTCGCCATGAGCCGGGAGTGGTTCGCCGAGCACGGCACCGAGGTCTTCGAGGTCGACTACTACACCTTCCTCGACGCGAAGAACATCAGCACGAAGCCCCAGGTGCACGAGGAGGACTTCAAGGCCTCCGTGCGCGGCGAGTGGGAGGCCGCCCGGGCCGCACAGGCCCAGGCCCAGCAGGACGCGGCGGCCGTCGTCGAACAGCGCCGGGCCTCGACCGCCGCCGACCGCCGGGACACCTGGCAGATGGTCGGCACCGTCCGGTACGCCAACGGCGTGGGCCTCGGCAACGCCGACCGCAACCTGGAGGACCAGGTCAGGCTCAACCAGATCCGGGTCAACACCTCCACCGGGCACGTCGAGCCGGTCCTCAACCGCCGCTACCACTTCCACGTCGCCGGCGGCTCCCACGGCGCGGCGATCGTCTTCCTGCTCGACGCGGACTTCCGGGTCGTCCCCTGCATCTACGACTACGCCGACTCGCGCTCGCAGAACCGCTACAACTGGAACAACAGCGGGACCAACTACGACAGCGGCGCGGACGTGCCGGGCCTGGCCGAGTCCGTCGCCCGCGCCGCGCAGCTGGGCAACGGCTGACGGCCGCCCGGCGTCGGAGCCCGGTCAGGGCCCGGTGAGGTGGCGCAGGTAGGCCTCGAGCGCTCCAGGTAGCGGCGCCGGTCGCCGGGCCGGGCTCAGGCGTCGCCGGGCCAGGCCGCCTCGCGCAGCAGGCGCAGTCCGTTGAGCCCGACCAGCACGGTGGAGCCCTCGTGGCCGAGGACGCCGAGCGGCAGCGGGAGGGTCGCGGCCAGGTCCCAGAGCACCAGGGCGGTGATGAACCCGCCGGCGAGCACGAGGTTCTGGACGACCAGCCGGCGCGCCCGGCGGGACAGCTCGATCACCGCGGGGACGGTGGCGAGCTCGTCCCGGACCACGACCGCGTCGGCCGTCTCCAGGGCGAGGTCGGAGCCGGCCCGGCCCATCGCGACGCCGGTGTGCGCCGCCGCCAGTGCCGGGGCGTCGTTGACGCCGTCGCCGATCACCAGCACCCGGCGGCCGGCGGCCTCCAGCTCCCGGACGGCCGCGACCTTCCCCTGTGGCAGCAGTCCGGCGCGGACCTCGGTGATGCCCGCCTCGGCGGCCAGCCGGGCCGCGGCCCGCGGGTTGTCCCCGGTGACCAGCAGCGGCGTGCCGTCGGTCAGCCCGGCCAGGGCGGCGACGGTGGCGGCCGCGTCCGGGCGCAGCCGGTCGGCGGTGCCGAGGACGCCGACCGGCACGCCGGCGACCTCCACCAGGACGGCCGTGCGGCCGGCCTCCTCCAGGGCGGCGGCCAGTGCGGCCGCCTCGCCGGCGGCGCCGTCCGCGCGGCCGCCGAGCAGCCGGACCGGGGCACCGACGCCGACCACCCGGCCGTCGACGGTGGCGCTCACGCCGACGCCGGGGACGGAGCTGAAGTCCGCCGCGTCCGCGAGCGCCAGACCCCGGGTGCGGGCGGCGGCCACGACCGCGCGGGCCAGCGGGTGCTCGCTGGGGTGCTCGACGGCCGCGGCCAGCGCCAGCAGGGCGTCCTCGTCGAGGCCCGAGCCGGCCAGCGGGCGCAGTTCGGTGACCCTGGGGGTGCCCTCGGTCAGGGTGCCGGTCTTGTCGAGTGCGACGGCGTCCACCTGGCCGAGGCGCTCCATCACCACGGCGGACTTCACCAGGACGCCGTGGCGGCCGGCGTTGGCGATGGCGGAGAGCAGCGGGGGCATGGTGGCCAGCACCACCGCGCACGGCGAGGCGACGATCATGAAGGTCATCGCGCGCAGCAGCGCGTCGGTCAGGGCCGTTCCGGCGGCCAGCGGGACGGCGAAGACGGCGAGGGTGGCGGCCACCATGCCGAGGGAGTAGCGCTGTTCGACCTTCTCGACGAACAGCTGGGTGGGCGCCTTGGTCGCGGAGGCCTCCTCGACCATGGCGACGATCCGGGCGATCACCGAGTCGGCGGCGTCGCGCCCGACCCGGATCCGCAGGGCGCCGGTGCCGTTGAGGGTGCCCGCGAACACCTCGTCGCCGGGTTCCTTGGCCACCGGCAGCGGCTCGCCGGTGATGGTGGCCTGGTCGACCTCGCTCGCGCCGTCCAGGACCCGGCCGTCGGCGCCGATCCGCTCCCCGGGCCGGACCAGCACGGTGTCGCCGACGGCGAGCACCCCGGTGGGGACGAGCTCCTCCCGGCCGTCGGGGAGCAGCCGGCTCGCGGTGGCCGGGGCGAGGTCGAGCAGTCCGCGCACCGAGTCGGCGGTGCGGGCGGTGGCCAGGGCCTCCAGTGCGCCGGAGGTGGCGAAGATGACGATCAGCAGGGCGCCGTCCGTGACCTCGCCGACGGCGGCGGCGCCGAGGGCGGCGACGATCATCAGCAGGTCGACGTCGAGGGTCCGCTCGCGCAGCGCCAGGAGGCCGGCCCGGGCAGGTTCCCAGCCGCCGGCGGCGTAGGCGAGCGCGTACAGCGGGCCCCAGGACCAGGCGGGGGCACCGGCGAGGTGGAGCGGCAGGGCGACCAGGAAGAGCGCCGCCGCGGCGGCGGCCCAGCGGGCCTCGGGCAGCGAGAGCACCCGGGTGCGGCGCCGTGCGGCGGGGGCCGTGGGCGCGAGCGGGGGTGCGGGGCGCTCGGTCAGGGTGGCGGGCATGGCAGCAGGACCCTTCGGGCAGGGCGGGACTCTCGACCGATCAACCATACATGTACATATGAACGCACTTTCATTCGTTACCGCCGCGAGGCGGCTCGGAAGCGGGCCGGATGCGGGGCCGCTCCGGGGCCGGGGCGGGCGCGGAGCAGCTGCCGGGCGGCGGGAGGGCGGCTCGCGGGACGGACTGCGGTGCGGTCCGCGGGGCAGCCTCGAAAATCCGCTCCGGGGGTCGCCCGGCACCCCCTAAGCTTTACGATCATGCTTGCAAGACGACTGGCCGGGCTGCTCGTCGGCGCCCTCGCCCTCACCGCGGCCTGCACCGCCGCCCCGGCACCCGACCGGGCCGCGCCCTCCGGCACCCCGCCCGTCGCCGACGAGCCGTCGCCCGAGCCGCACACCCCGCTCGCCGTACACGCCCTCACCTCGGCCGAGCTGCAGTCCCGGTGGTGGGACTGGGCCACCTCGGTGGCGGAGGAGCGCAACCCGGTCACCGACCAGGACGGCCACCTGTGCGGTCAGGGCCAGCGGGACGACGTCTGGTTCCTGGCCGGCACCACCGGCGGCGCCGTGACCCGCAGCTGCAACGTCCCGGTCGGGCTCCCGATCGCGTTCCCGCTGGTGAACCTGTTCGGCGAGTCGTCCGACTGCCTGGAGTTCATGGACTCCGCACAGGGCAGCGCCACCCTGGACGGGCGCGAGCTGACCGCCGAGGCGCTCGGCTCCACGCCGATCCGGATGTACCCGCAGGAGGGCAACCCGTTCACCAGCGTGGAGGGCAGCGTCAACACCCACTCCTGCGGACTGTGGGTCCGGCTGGATCCCCTCGACCCCGGCAGCCACGAACTGACCCTGCGCGGCCGGTCCGGCGCCTTCACCACCTCGGTCGACTACCACCTCAAGGTCGCCCGGCCCGTCCCCACCAACGCGGCCTGACCGGGCGCCGGCCCGGCGCGCGGCGCCCGGATCAGTCCCGGCGCACCCGGGTGCAGCGGGTCACGTACGGCAGGGCGATCTCCTCCCGGGCCGCCAGGTCGGGGTGCGTGGCGAGGAGCCGGTCGACGTCGGCCAGCAGGCGCGCCCGCTCGTCCTCCGGCAGGGCGATGACGTAGCTGCGCGAGGCCACCATGGCGACGATCCCCTCCCGCGTGGTGACGTGCTCCCAGCGGATCTCCAGCCGCTCGGGCGCGCCGAACGGGGCGGGCAGCAGCGGCCGGGTGTCGATCTCCTGCCGCGCCGAACGGTGCATCAGCGCACCGAGTTCGGCCGCCCACGGCTCGGACTCGTCCCGGACGTTCCACACCAGGGCCAGCGTCCCGCCCGGCGCCAGCACCCGGGCGATCTCCGGCACCGCGACCGCCGGGTCGAACCAGTGCCAGGCCTGCGCCACCACCACGGCGTCCACGCTGCCGTCCGCCAGCGGGATGTGCTCCGCCGAGCCGGCCCGCACCGCCGCCCTCGGCACGGCCGCGGCCAGCTGCTCGCGCATCGCCGCGTCCGGCTCGACCGCCACCACGTCGAGCCCCGCCTCGACCAGCAGCCGCGTCAACTTGCCCGTCCCGGCGCCCAGATCGAGCACCCGCCGGGCCTCGCGCGGCACCGCCGAGCCGATCAGCGCCTGCGGGTAGCCGGGCCTGCCCTGCTGGTAGGCGTCCGCGGCGGCGCCGAAGGACCGCGCCCGCAGCCGGCCGGACCACCGCCGGGTCGCCCCCTGCCGGGTCATCCCGCAGGCCCGCCCGATCTCCTCCCAGGTCGCGGACCTCCCCCGGCGCAGCTCCGCCACCACCTCCGTCCGGCGCTCCTCCAGGGCCGCCACCACCTCCGACAGCCGCCGCAACCCGTCCAGTCCGCCGTCCCCCACCACGTCGTCCGCGATGTGACGACCGAGATCATCCGTAGCCATGCCCGGCACCGTACGCACCGGGAGCCGGACACGTCAACACTCATTGCCCAGCCAGGCAACAGAAGTTGCTCTGACACGCCGGCCGCCGCACCGCCCCCCGCGCGGGTGATCGCTGCGGCCGGAGTTGACGAGGCGGGCCCGCCTTAGCACGAACTCGACTTTCCAGGGCGGGACTTGGCCAAGAATCCCTTCACATGAGCGAATCCCGGGCGGGTTCCCGGTATCGACGGGGCGAGGCGAGAAGCCTGGTGCCGGGACGGCGCCGACGATTGTTGCCACTGGTGTGCGAGATGTCCGGCATGTCCGGCACGGCGGTACAAGTCAGCTCTACAGCAGTATTTCTGAGTTTCGATCAGGAATGTCCTGAACTTGGCTATGCTGCAGCACCACGTCACCGGCGCCGGACGCCGCCCCGTCCCCGTATCCCGCACCGTTCCGATCGTTGGAGGATGCCGAATGCTTCGAGCTGGATCATCACCCGCCAGACGGCCCGCCGCGCCGTTGCTCGGCTGGCTGCTCCCCACCGCCGTGATGGCGGCCGCCGTGGGGATCGCCGAGGCGGTGGTGACCGCCGGGGCCCGGGCCGCGGTGCTCTGGTGCGGAGCGACCGGCACCGTGCTGGTGGCGGTGGTGGCCGCCGAGTCGGCCCGTCGGGGGCGGGCACTGGCCGCGGCCCGGGAGCAGCACGCCCGTCAGGTCGGCGAGTTGCAGCAGCGGCTGGCCGGCCAGGAGGCCGAGGCGGTGCTGCTCGCGCGGGAGGGGCTGGCCCGGCTGGTGGCCGGCGCGCGGTACGGCACGGACAGCGACACCCTGCTCCGGCCGTACCGGAAGCCGGACTCCCCGATCGGCCCGAAGTTCCGCGGCGCACTGGAGTCCGTGGCCCGCGGCGTCATCACCGCCGTCGACGACGAGGTGAGCCGGCGCGACTCCGCCGAGCGCGCCTTCGTCAACATCGCCCGCCGGGTGCAGGCGATCATCCACCGCCAGGCCAAGGACCTGCGCGAGATGGAGGACCGGCACGGCAACGACCCGGCGGTCTTCGACGACCTGCTGCGCCTGGACCACGGCAACGCCCTCACCGGCCGCCTCGCCGACAGCATCGCCGTGCTCTCCGGCGCCCGGCCCGGCCGCCAGTGGACCAGGCCCGTCGCCCTGTACAGCGTGCTGCGCGGCGGCATGTCGCGCATCCTGGAGTACCAGCGCGTCGACCTGCACCCGGTGGCCCAGGTGTCGGTGATCGGCCCGGCCGTCGAGCCCCTGATCCACGCCGTCGCCGAACTGCTCGACAACGCCACCCGGTACTCCCCGCCGCACACCCACGTGCACCTGAGCGCCGCCGAGGTGCAGAGCGGCATAGCGATCGAGATCGAGGACGGCGGCCTCGGCCTCACCGACGAGGCCAGGCTCCGCGCCGAACGCAGCCTGCGCGAGGCCCAGGTCTCCAAGGACCTCGACGACCTGACGGAGTCCCCGCGGCTCGGCTTCGCGGTGGTCGGCCGGCTCTGCCAGGCGTACGGCTTCCAGATCTCGCTCCGCCGCTCGGCCTACGGCGGCGTGCGGATCGTCCTGGTGGTGCCGCAGGAGCTGGTCACCACCGCGCCGCCGACCGGGCGCGCACACGGCATCGGCGCGTTCTCCGGCCCCCGGCCGCTGCCCGCCAACCCGCCCAGGCCGGCCGCCCCGGAACGGCCCTGGGGAGCGCGGACGACGGTGGCCGGCGCCCCCGGGCCGTCCTTCGGCACCGCCGACCCGTGGGCTCCGAGCGGCTCGTCCGGGCCCGGATCCGGACCGGGCGCGGGGTCCGGCCACGGGGACGACGAGGTCGTGGTGACCGAGCGCACCGCCAACGGGCTGCCGCAGCGCCGGCGCCGGCCGCCCACCACCCGGGCGGCCTTCCCCGGCCCGGCCCGCACCACCGGGCAGCCCGTCGGCCCGACCGCGGGGCCGGCCGCGGGCCCCGCCCACCCGGCGGCGCGCCCCGTCAAGGAGCCGGTGCAGCCCGGCCTCTGGCTGGAGGCGTTCACCGAGGGGATCAACGGCAACGGACCGTCCGCCGGTCCGGCCGGTCAGACCACCGAACAGACGGCAGCGAAAGGCGAGCAGTGATTCCGCACCGCAGCAACATGGACTGGATCCTCCGGGATCTGGCACACAGCGTCCCGTGCGTCCGCCACATCGTCGTGCTGTCCGGCGACGGCCTCCGGATCGCCCAGCACGGCACCGACCCGGACACCGCCGACCGCCTCGCCGCCGCCTGCGCCGGACTGCAGAGCCTCGCCGGCGCGGTGGGGCAGGAGTTCCCGCACGGCGACGGCTCGATGCGGCTGGTGGTGATCGAGGTGGACGGCGGGTTCTTCTACCTGATGGCCGCCGCCTCCCGCGCCTACCTCGCCGTGCTCGCCGACGAGGGCGTCGACGCCGGGCTGGTCGGCCAGCAGATGCGCGACCTGGTGGCCCGGATCGGCGAGCACCTGGCCGCTCCCCCGCGCAACCCCGAGGCGGTCGCGTGAGGCGGCCGGACCGCGGCCCGCGCCCGGCGGGCCGCCGCCGCCCGGCCCCCGACCACCCCCGGACGGGCCCATGAACGACGACCCCGGGACGCGCACATGAACGAGCACAGTGAGGCGGGCACATGACGGCGGCCGACCAGGGCGACTGGGACGGCCCCGACCCCGAACGCCTGTACGTGATCACCCGCGGCCGAAGCGGCCCGTCCGGACCGGGCGTCTTCGACCTGGTCACCCTGATCGTCTCCCGCGCGGAGCCGACGCCCACCATGCAGCCGGAGCACGCGGCCATCCTGCGGCTGTGCCGCTCGCCGCTGTCGGTGGCGGAGGTCTCCGCCTACCTGGAGCTGCCCACCAGCGTGGTCACCGTGCTGCTGGCCGACCTGCTCGACGACGGGCGGATCGAGGCCCGCGCCGCCGTGCCCGCGGCCGAACTCCCCGACCGTGCCCTGTTGGAGGCGGTGATCCATGGACTTCAGAGGCTCTGACACGGTGGCCGGACCGGCGACGGCCGACCTGCTGCCGGACTCCGTCACGATGGCGGTCAAGGTGGTGATCGTGGGCGGCTTCGGCGTCGGCAAGACGACGCTGGTCGGCTCGGTCAGCGAGATCCGCCCGCTGACCACCGAGGAGACGATGACCCAGGCCGGGGTCGGCGTGGACGACCCGACCGGGGTCGAGCGCAAGAACTCCACCACCGTGGCGATGGACTTCGGCCGGATCAGCATCAGCGACAAGCTCGTCCTCTACGTCTTCGGCACCCCCGGGCAGGAGCGGTTCTGGTTCCTCTGGAACGGCCTGTTCGAGGGCGCCCTGGGCGCCGTGGTGCTGGTGGACACCCGCCGGCTCGAGGTCAGCTTCGAGGTGATCGGGCGCCTGGAGGACCGCGGCGTGCCCTTCGTGGTGGCCGTCAACGGCTTCCCGGAGGCCCCCTCGTACCCCCTCGACGAACTGCGGGGGGCCCTCGACCTGCCGCCCGAGGTGCCGATCATCGCCTGCGACGCGCGCAGCCGGGAGTCCGGCCGGGACACCCTGATGACCCTGATGCGCCACCTGTACGAACTCGCCGCCCCGCGCGCCCGGTGAGCCCGTGACCACCCTTCCCGACCCGAACCACCCCGGAGACCCCGTGACCACCCCGCTCCCCGACGACGCCGCCCCGACCCCGCCGCCCGGCTGCCCCGCCCACGCGCACGCCGTCGAACCGCTCGGCCCCGGCGGCGTGCGGCGCCTGTACGGGCCGGAGGCCGAGGCCGACCCGGCGGGGCTGTACGAGAAGCTGCGCGCCGAGCACGGCGAGGTCGCCCCCGTGCTGCTGCACGGCGACTTCCCGGCCTGGCTGATCCTGGGCCACGGCGCGAACATCACCGTGATGCGCTCGCCGTCCCTGTTCTCCCGGGACTCCCGCCTCTGGTCGTGCTTCCGCGACGGCGAGGTCCCGCCGACGTCCCCGCTGATGCCGGTGATCGCCTGGCAGCCGCTGTGCGTCTTCGCGGACGGCGAGGAACACCGGCGGCTGCGCGGTGCCGTCCTGGACGGCCTGAACCGCTTCGACCGGCGCGGGGTGCGCCGGCACGTCCGGCGGTTCACCACCGACCTGGTCCAGGTCGTCGGACCGACCGGCCGGGCCGAGCTGATCACCCAGTTCGCCGAGCACCTGCCGATGCTCGTGATGACCAAGCTGCTCGGCATGCCCGACGAGTACGGCCCGCAGCTGGTGGACGCCGCCCGGGACCTCATGAAGGGCACCGAGACGGCCATCGCCAGCAACGACTACGTGGTGGCGAGCCTGCAGCGGACGATCGAGGCCAAGCGCGCGGAGCCCGGCACCGACCTGACCAGCTACCTGCTCGAGCACCCGGCCGGGCTGACCGAGCAGGAGGTGATGGAGCACCTGCGGGTGGTGCTGCTCGCCGCCAACGAGACGACCGTCAACCTGATCGCCGACTCGCTGAAGATGGTGCTCACCGACCCGCGCTTCCGCGCCCACCTCTCCGGCGGCCAGATGACCCTCGGCGAGGCGCTCGACCAGGTGCTCTGGGACTCCCCTCCGATGTCCCTGGTGGCGGGGCGCTGGGCGACGGCCGACACCGAGCTCGGCGGGCAGCGGATCCGGGCCGGGGACATGCTGCTGCTCGGCCTGGCGGCCGGCAACGTCGACCCGGTGGTCCGGCCCGACCCGACCACCCCGCTCTACGGCAACCGCTCCCACCTGTCCTTCGGTGCCGGGCCGCACGAGTGCCCCGGTCAGGACATCGGGCGCAACGTCGCCGAGGTCGGGATCGACATCCTGCTCACCCTCCTGCCCGACCTGCGGCTGGCCGTCGACGAGGCGGAGCTGTCCTGGAGCTCGGCCTGGATCTCCCGCCACCTGACCGCGCTGCCGGTGGAGTTCACCCCGCGCGAGATCGAGCCGGACCCGGAGTCGGTGGCGGCCGCCGAGGAGGCGGCCCAGGCCGCGGCGCAGGCAGCCCGGGTGGAGGCGCAGGCGGCGAGGGCCGCGAAGGCGGCGGCCGGCGCCGCGGTCACCTCGCCGGAGTCTCCCGCGGCGGGGCCGTCCGGGCCGGGGGCGGCCCCCGCCGCGGCCGCTCCTCCTGCCGCGGTGTCGGTTCCCCGGCAGCGGCGCAACTGGTGGAGCGTGCTGACCGGGGTGTTCCGGCGCTGAGCCCCGGCTCGGCGGTGGTCCCGGCCCTCGGGTGGTCCCGGGCCGCACCCGCGTTCGTCGCGGGTGCGGCCCGGGAGCGGCACGACCTCGGACCGGGGCCGGCACGGCCTCAGGCCGGGTGGCCGTCGGTGCGGTGGCGGCGGAGGGTGAAGGTGTCGACCGGGGTGAGCTCGGCGTGCGGACCGTCGAAGGTGTAGTAGGTGACCCGCATCGTGGTGAGGCCGCCGCGCCGGTCCCCCGGGTCGACCTCGAAGGCCGCGAAGCCGTGGGTGTGCGTGCGGTCCTGGAAGGCGGCCCACGGCGCGTCCTCGGTGACCCAGATCGACTCGCGGTAGGGCGCGGGCGGGCGCGGCGCGTCCTCCAGGGCGACGACCACCCGGCCCCTGGGCTGCTCGAAGAGGTCGTCCTGGGTGGTGGCGGCGTTGCCGCCGGCCCCGATGATCATGTGCACGGTGCCGCGGTCGGTGTCGGCCGTGCGCAGGTCGGTGCCGGTGGGCACCGGGGTGCGGGTGTCGTTGGGGAGGGTGCCGCGGACGGGGTGCGAGCGCTCGTAGTAGTGCTCGTGCCCGCTGACCACCAGGTCGACTCCGTAGGCGTCGAACAGCGGCCCCCAGGCCTCGCGGATCCCGAGGTCGCTGCCGCTGCCGTGCCGGGAGCTGGAGATCATCGGGTGGTGCATGCAGACGACGATCCAGTCGATCGAGCGGTTGCTCCGGGCGGCGCGCAACTCCCGTTCCAGCCAGCGCTGCTGGGCTCCGCCCGAGTAGCCGCGCAGATAGGTGTCGCCGCTGTTCTGGATCGCCACGTCGTCGTTGGCGAGGCTGATGACGCGCACGGAGCCGGCGGTGAAGGCGTACCACATGCCCCGGGTCTCCTCGTCGGAGGAGGCCGAGGAGTCGGGCAGTGAGAAGTAGGTCTGGTAGCCGAGCGCGCCGATCGGGCCGTTGCCGCCCTCGTTCTCGTGGTTGCCCACGCAGGGCATCCAGGGGCGCAGGCGGGTGGAGCGGCTGTTGCTGATGAACCAGTCGGCCCAGGTCGCGGTGCGGCTCTGGCCGTGCCGCCCGCTGTAGGAGGCGTAGCAGAGGTCGCCGTTGACCAGGTTGAACAGCGGACCGACCCGCTCCACGGCGGTGACGATGTCGGCGGAGTGCGCGGTGCCGACCTGGCTGCTGGTGAAGACCGGGTACGTGCCGAGCGGTGAGGGCACGCCGTCCGGGAAGACCACCTGGCGGCGGAGGTTCGGGGTGGCCTGGTCGCCGAAGCTGGTGAAGGTGAGGGGGACGCGGCCGCGCGGGGCGGTGGTGAAGGAGCCCGTCTCGGGGCTCGCGCCGTCGTGCCCGGCGGTGTAGAGGTAGGTGGTGCCCGGGCGCAGGCCGGTGAGCCGGGCGTGGTGGACGTACACCTCGTCCTTGGAGAGGGCGTCCCGGTAGGTGCGGGTCTCGGCCTCGACGACCCGGCCGAGTCCGCCGTCGGGCGAGCCGATCCGCACCTGGGGGCGTCGGACGGACTGCGGGGTGATCCAGGAGACGGTCATCTCGGCGGCCGGGTCGGTGCCGAACTGCAGGTGGAGGCCGCTCACGCTGGGCGCCCCGAGCCGGTGCGGCGTGGACTGGAGCAGCGGGCTCGTGGCCGGCCCGTCCTGCGGGTCCGCGGCCGCGGCCGGCTGCGCGGCGGCGGCGCCCGTGACCAGCGCGGCGCCGGCCGCCGACGTGCCCTTGAGGAGGGACCTGCGTGCGATCGTCATGGAACTCCGCCTGCCGCGTGGGGGTGTCGGACCCGGAGCACTGTACCGACATGTGCATGTCGGGACGATCGATTTGACGGATCGTCACGCCGGCCCCGCAGGGCCGCGCACCACCGCGCACACCCGGCCCGGGGCTCGGTCCGTACCCCTGGCTGTGTCAACAGTGGTGACATAGGCTCCACGCCATGACCGAACGCGTAGTCCCCGAGCCCCAGCGACGGCGCCGCCGCCCCACCAAGCAGGGCGTGGTCCTCTCCCGGGAGCTCATCGTCGAGACGGCACTGCGGCTCGTCGGCCAGCACGGCGCCGAGGCGCTCACCGTCCGCCGGCTCGGGGCCGCCCTCGGCGCCGACCCGAGCGCCGTCTACCGCTACTTCCGCAGCACCGACGACCTGCTGCTGGCGCTCGCCGACGAACTCATCGGCCGCGCCCAGCAGGGCTGGAAGGCCACCGGCGACTGGCGCGCCGACCTGCGCGCCATCGGTCTGCGCATCCACGCCGCCTACCAGGCCCACCCGCAGGCCGCCCTGCTCGCCGCCCACCGCACCACCGGCCGCGCCCACGAGATCGCCGCCGTCGAGGCCATCATCGGCACGCTGCGCCGGGCCGGCTTCCCCGACCCGGAGGCCGTGCGGATCTACCACGCCTTCGTCGACCAGAGCCTGGGCTTCGCGGCCCTCGACGCGGCCGCGCTGGCCCTGCCGCCCGCCGCCCAGAGCGCCGACCTGCGGGTCTGGCAGGCCTCCTACGCCCGGCTCGACGCCACCACCCACCCGCACATCGCGGCCACCGCCGATCTGCTGACCGCCGACATGCACCGCAGCGGCTACCCGTTCGCCCTCGAGCTCCTCCTCGACGCCGCCGCCCTCCGCCTCCCGGCCACCCCCTGAACCGCGCTCCGGCCCGGGGGCGGCGACGGCCGGCCGGTACCGCGCCGGGCGTGCGTCGGCCCCGACGGACGCGAGGTCCGCCGGGGCCGGGCGCAGGGGGGTCGGCCCGTCACGGGCCGGGTGGGGAGGCGACTCAGGGGCAGTGCTTCCAGGCCAGGTGGTAGATGGTGTTGATGTCGCCGTCGGTCGAGTCCATGGTCATGAAGCTGGTGGTGCGGGTCGGGTCCGAGCTGCCGGCGGCTACCCGCAGTTCGGTGTTGATGTTGAAGTTGCGCTGCTCGCCGCAGGGGGCGTAGACGAGGGCGGCGACGTCGACGGTGTCGGTGGCCTGCCAGCTGTCGTCCGTCGGGCCCCGGAAGGAGTGGTTCTGGGAGGTGGTCTGGGCCTGCCCCTGGAAGTAGTAGTTGGCGCGCTGGGTACCGGTGGCGCCCGGCTCCAGGTGGGCGAAGCCCCGGTAGTCGGCGGAGGCGATCGCGTAGGTGAAGCCCTGCGGCACGTGCACGCGCAGGTTGAGCTGACAGTTCTTCCGGAAGTCGGTGGGCTTGGACCCGACGCCGACCTGGGCCAGGTAGCTGCTGTAGGTCACGGTGAAGGCGGTGTTGTCGGGCGATACGGCGACGGCGGTCGTGCCGACCGGGCAGCCGGAGCCGTTGACGGTGGCGACGTCGATGACGATGCGGTCCGGAGGAGTGGGCAGCGAGTCGACCCCGAAGGCCGGTGAGGTGAGGAGTGTTGCGACGATTCCGGTGGTTGCCAGGGCACGGAGCAGCATGGGCTTCCCCTTCGGTCGTCCACGGGGCCGGGGCCGGCGCGGTGCCGGTCCGGGCGCGACCCCGGATTTGACATGCATATGTCAGCACACCTGCCCGCCCGTGTACAGGGGGTGACCCAGCGTAGCGGAAGGCGTCGGCGGCGTGGGACTGCGCTCCCCCCGGGTGACCTGCGGGCGTGGGTCCGGCGGTGCGTCCACGATCGCTCGCATAGTCGAAGCGTCAGTCCTATCGTCCGATCGTGAGATGAGCCGAGGATGTCGCTGCCCCACCGCCGGACCGCCACCGCGGCCCTCGCCCTGCTCCTCGCCCTCCCGGGGTGCGGCGCACCGGACACCGCCCCGCCACCCGCCCCGGCCACCGGCACCGCGGCGGCGCCCTCCCCCACTCCCGCCGGACCACGGCCGTTCACCCTGCTCGCCACCGGCGACGTCCTGCCGCACACCGAGATCATCCAGCAGGCCAAGGAGGACGCCGGCGGCAACGGCTACGACTTCACCGCCATGCTCGCGGGCGTCGAACCGCTCGTCCGCGCCGCCGACCTCGCGATCTGCCACATGGAGACGGTCTACGGCGCCGACGGCGGGCCGTTCACCGGCTACCCCGCCTTCAAGACCCCGCCGCAGATCGCCCGGGCGCTCCGGGACGCCGGCTACGCCGCCTGCGACACCGCGTCCAACCACACGCTCGACGACGGGCCGAACGGCATCCGGCGCACCCTCGACGCCATGGACGCCGTCGGCCTGGCCCACACCGGCTCCGCCCGGACGGCCGAGGAGGCCGGCCGGCCCGCACTGCTGCACGCCGGCGGCGCCACCGTCGCCCACCTCGCCTACACCTACGGCACCAACGGCATCCCGCTGCCCGCGGGCGAGCCCTGGGCGGTCAACCTGATCGACCGGGACCGCATCCTCGCCGACGCGCGCGCCGCCCGGGCCGCCGGCGCCGACCTGGTGGTGGTCAGCGTCCACTGGGGCACCGAGTGGCAGGACGCCCCGAACGAGCAACAGCTCACCCTCGCCAAGGAGCTGGCCACCGGGCAGGGCCCCGGACGGCCCGACGTCGACCTGATCCTCGGCACCCACGCCCACATCCCGCAGGCCTACGAGAAGATCGGCGACACCTGGACCGTCTACGGGATGGGCGACCAGCTCGCCGGACACATGTTCACCTACGACGGCGCCGAGGACCCGCGCGGCAACTGGAGCTCCATGGCCCGCTTCACCGTCAACCCGCCCGCCGGGCCGGGGCTGCGCTGGACGGTCGGCCGCGCCGAGTTCGTCCCGCAGATCACCGACCTCGGGCCGCCGTACCGGGTGCGCGACCTCCGCGAGGCGATCCGCAGCCACCCCGAACGCGCCGACTGGGCCCGGGCCCTGGACCACATCCGCTCGGTGGTGCTCAGCCGCGGAGCGGGCGCGGCGGGGCTCACCATGGCTCCGTGAGCGACCCGCCCGGGCGGCGCCCGCTCCGCGGCCGGGTCGGCCGGGACGGTCCTACGGCTTGCGGCCGAGCCCCGCGTAGCAGGCGACCTCGTCGTCGGCGAGCGCCGGGCCGTCGCCGAGCTCCGGGTGCCAGCGGTTGACCAGCGCGACGCCGGGCTCGTCCAGCTCCAGACCGGTGAAGAAGCGCTCCACGGAGGCGCGCGGGCGCAGGTGGTTCTCTATCCCCGCGGCCGAGTAGCGGCGCGACCCCACCCCCACCCGCTCGGGCATCGTGTCGGCGGTGCCGGCGGTCAGCGCGAGGAAGCTGCCGGAGGGCAGCGCGTCCAGCAGCTTGCGGACGGGCGGGTGCGCGGCCTCGTCGGAGAGGAAGTGCACGATGTTGATCAGCGTCAGCGCGATCGGCTGGTCGAAGTCCAGGGTGGCGGCCACCGCCGGGTCGCCGAGGAACCTGCCGGGCTCGCGCAGGTCCCCCTCGACGTAGGCGGTACGGCCCTCGGGGCTGCTGGTGAGCAGCGCGCGCGAGTGGGCCAGCACGATCGGGTCGTTGTCGACGTAGACCACCCGGCAGGACGGGTCGACGGCCTGGACGACCTCGTGCAGGTTGGGCGCGATGGGGATGCCGGTGCCGACGTCCAGGAACTGGCGGACGCCGTGCACCTCGGCCAGCCGGCGGACCATCCGGTGCATCACGGCGCGGGCCGCGGCGGTGGCGGCACGCGAGCCCGGCCACTCGGAGAGGATGCCGTCGCCGACCGCGCGGTCCACCGGGAAGTTGGTCTTCCCGCCCAGCAGGTAGTCGTAGACCCGGGCCGGGTGGGCGCGGTCGGTGTGCAGGTCGACCTGCGGCGGCGCCTCCTCGAACCGGGTCCCGCTCAGCCAGTCGTCCGGTCCGTTGCTCTCCATGCCCTGCCCTCCCAGTACTTCGTCCGCTGCCCACTCAACCACAGAACATGATCGAACGTCAGCCGCTTTCGGACGGCACTTGACCGTCGAGTGACTGAACACCCGGTTCCCCCACGGCGGCAGCGAAGGACGGCACCCGCAGCGCGGTGACCAGACCGAGCGCCGGGCCGGCCGTGCAGAGGGTCACGTAGCCGGGGATCAGACCCAGGTGGTGGTGGTCGCGCAGCCACTCGGCGAGCAGCGGGAACGTCCCGCCGAACGCGGCGATCGTGGTCGCGTTGACCACGCCGAGGCCGAGCGCCCTGACCTCGGTGGGGAAGAGCAGCCCGGTGAAGACGTTGAGCGTGCCCAGCACGGTGGCCACCAGCATCCCCAGCAGCACCGCGACGGCCTGGAACGGCAGCCAGCCCTGGCGCAGCGCGGTGAGCAGCAGCGGCACCAGCAGCACCGGCAGGGCGAAGCCCACCCGGGCGACCGGCAGCAGGCCGATCCGGTCGGCGGCCGCGCCGGTGAGCAGCATGGTGGCCAGCACCACCGCGAGCACCACCGTCATGAAGGAGGTCGCCTCCTCCTTGTCGACCACCCCGTAGGCGGCCGCGTACTGCGGCAGGTAGACCAGGGCGAAGTAGTAACCGACCGTCCCGCCCAGGGTGTTGAGGAAGACGGTGAGCACCGCCCGGCGGTGGTCGCGGAGCACCCGCGCGAACGGCGGGGGCCCGGCCGGCCCCCGGGCCCGGCCCCGGTCGGCCTGTCCCCGCTCCCTGCGGGCCCGGTGGAACTCCGCGCTCTCCGGGGCCGCCCGGCGCACCCAGACCGCGGCCAGCCCGAGCAGCGCCGCGACCACGAACGCCCAGCGCCAACCGCCGTGGGTGACACCGTCCTTGCCGAGGGTGTGCAGCAGCAGCGCGAGCACGCCGTAGGAGAGCAGCGAGCCCAGGATGATCCCGCCGTAGGACACCGAGCTGAAGGCGAAGCGGTGCCGGGGCGGGGCCGTCTCGGTCACGTACGCGGCGACGCTGGGCGCCTCCCCGCCGAAGGCCAGGCCCTGCACCACCCGGGCCGCGACGGCCAGGACGGCCGCCCAGGCGCCGATCGACCGCTGGTCCGGCACCACGGCGATGCCGAGACTGGCCGCGGCGATCACCGACATCCCGAGGGTGAGCGCGAAGCGCCGCCCCCGGGTGTCGCTGAGCCGCCCGATCAGGTACGAGCCGACCGGCCGGGCGACGAAGCCGACCGCGAAGCCCGCGTAGGCGCCGAGCAGCCCGCCGAGTCCGCCCTTGCCGTGGCCGAAGAGGTCCGCCGCGAAGTACGGGGCGAGGACGGCGTAGACGTTCCAGTCGAAGGACTCGACCACCGAGCCGACCGTCGCTGCGGCCAACTCCCTTCGCCGCCGCCCGGTTTCGGGGCCCTCGCCCGACGGGATGGTTCCGGTCCGATCTGTCATGGCCCCAGCATGGCAGCCGCGCCGCTCCCGTGGGGCCGGATCCGGCCCGCCCCGCGCGGGGCGGTTCGGGCGGGCCCGCGGAGCCGCCGGCGCTTCGGACACGACGTACCGATGTGACGCGTGTGACGGTGCGGTGATATCTGTGTGCGGTGCATTCGACGATCACCGGGATATCCCGGCGCGCCCTGCCCGCCCTCATCGCCGCCGCCCTGCTGGCCGGCTGCAGCGGCGGCGGCGCGACCACCGCGACGCCCACCGCCACCACGGCCGGCGCCACCCCCGCCCAGAGCACCACCCCGGCGCCCGCCCCGACGCCCACGGTCAAGCCGACCGGCGCCGACGACCCGGCGCTCAAGCCGTTCTACGGCCAGCAGATCGCCTGGGCGCCGTGCCCGGACGACCCGGCGACCGAGAAGGTCGACGAGTCCGTCGAGCAGTGCGCCACCCTCAAGGTCCCGCTCGACTACGGCCACCCGGCCGCCGACACCCTCGACGTCGCCGTCGTCCGCAACCCCGCCGCCAAGCCCGACCAGCGGGTCGGCTCCCTGCTGGTCAACCCCGGCGGCCCGGGCGGCTCCGGAGTGCGGATGGTCAAGGGCGACCCCAAGGGCTTCGACGGCCCCCTGCACGACCGGTTCGACGTCATCGGCTTCGACCCGCGCGGCGTCGGCGGCACCGACCCGCTCAAGTGCCTCGACGACCAGGCCAGGGACGGCTGGGTCACCACCGACGAGCCGGGCGCCGACCACGGCAAGTAGCTCGCCGACGCCTGCCAGGCCAAGTACGCGAAGGTCCTGCCCTTCGTCAGCACCCGCGACACCGCCCGCGACATGGACGTGCTGCGCGCCGCCGTCGGCGACCGGAAGCTCAACTACCTCGGCATGTCCTACGGCACCTACCTCGGCTCGCTCTACGCCGAGGAGTTCCCCGACCGGGTCGGCCGGCTCGTCCTGGACGGCGCCACCTCCCCGTCAGCCACCCTGGTGCAGCACAACATCGAGCAGCAGGCCGGCTTCGAACGCGCCCTCAAGGCCTTCGCCGCCGACTGCGCCGGCAAGGACCCGTGCCCGCTCGGCAAGAACGCCGACAAGGCACCCCAGAAGCTCGCCGACTTCCTCGACGGCCTCAAGGACAAGCCGCTCACCACCGCCAAGGGCCGCACCGTCACCGCCACCGCGGCCTGGACCGGCGTGATCAGCCGGCTCTACGGCGGCGAGCAGGCCTGGGCCGACCTGCGCAACGTCCTGGGCTGGGCCATGGTGCGCGGCAAGGGCGACTACCTACTCGACCTCGCCGACGGCTACAACGGCCGCGACAAGGACGGCCACTTCGGCGCCTCCGCGGACGCCTACACCGCCATCCACTGTGCCGACGGCGCCACCGACGCGCCCACCGGCGAGCAGCTCCAGGCCGCGCTCACCGACCTCGCCGCCAAGGCCCCGCTGGTCAGCAAGCACGACCCGACGGCCGCGCTGTTCGACCCGGACTGCCGGATCTGGCCGTTCCGCGCGACCGAGAAGCCGCACGTCATCAAGTCCACCGCCGCCGCGCCCATCGTCGTGGTCGGCACCACCGGCGACCCGGCCACCCCGTACGCCTGGGCCGAGAAGCTGACCTCCGAGCTCGGCAACGCCGTCCTGCTCACCCGCGACGGCGAGGGGCACACCGCCTACGGCGCCAGCTCCTGCATCCGCGGCGCCGTCGACACCTTCCTGGTGGACGGCACCGTCCCGGCCGCCGGGACGCACTGCGCGACGGACTGACACCGCACGGCTCCCCGGCCCCGCCGCCCGCCCCGGAAACCCCGGGCCTGGGCCGCGGGGCCTTCCGCCACCGCGCCGGGCGCCCCACCGGCTCCCGGACGACTCAGCGCCCGCGGTCCCCCACCGCCGGTTCGAGCAGCGACAGCGTCCGCTGCCGCGCGTCGCCCCGGGTCAGCACACCGAGCTGCCCGGGTGGTGGACGAAGCGGTAGGTCTCGCGGTCGAGTTCGGTGACTTCCACGCCGATCGCGGCGGGGACGGTGACGCGGGCCCGGACGGCGGCGAGCACCCGGGCCGTCAGTTCGGCGCGCTGTGCGGCGCTGCGGCCGGCCAGGATCTTGATCTCCACCAGCACGACCGCGTGCCCGCCCGTCCCGTCGCCGACGGAGGTGTGCCCGGCCGGGCGGAAGAGGGTCTTGCAGTCGGCGACGGTGGTGTCGATCACCTCGGTGATCAGCCGGTGGACCTCCTGCGCGAAGGCCTCGCGGTCGAGGTCGAGACCGGCCGAGTGGTCGACCAGGATCTGTGGCACGGGTGCTCCCGGGGGGCGGAGCCCACGACGGGCTCGGTCGGAGGGTACGGCGGCGCCCGGACCGGTCGGGACCGGTCCGGGCGCCGCGGTGACGCTACCGCGCGCCGCCGCCGGGCCGAACGGCGGGGCTCACGGTGCGGTGTGACACGGCATCGACGGCTGTCAGGGGGCGTCCGTACCGGCCCCCGGCCCTGCGGACCAGGGGCTCGCCCGACGTCAGCCGACCGAGGTGCCACCGGTCCGCGCCTCGGCCTGCGGCCCGGCCGCGGCCCCTCGGGCGCCGAGCGCCAGGCGCAGGCCGCCGGCGATCAGCAGCAGACCGCCGTAGGCGCCGATCTCGATCTGCAGCAGCGGCGAGGGGTGGTAGGCGAGGACGTTGGAGAACCAGGGCAGCGTGGCCAGGAACGCGCCGGCGACGGCCGCGGGCGCCGACCGGAGCCGGGCCAGCGAGACCAGGATCACCACGGCCATCACGATGACGGGCCACGGCGTGCGGTCGGAGGGGACGATCCCCGGCACCCCCAGGCTCCAGGCCACCGGTGGCAGCACGATCCCGGCCGCCGTGGCCAGCATGGCCCACTGACTGCGGCGCGAGGTCGGCGGCAGGTCGGGCGGGGCGCTCAGCAGCAGGAGGGAGACCAGCGCCAGGAACGGGATCCGCGCCGGTGCGAACGACGGGCCCAGGGCGATCGCCGTCACCAGGAGGGACAGCGTGCTGCCGACGAGCGCCAACGGCCTCGCCCAGGTCCAGCGTCCGGCGACGGCGCAGAGCAGGCCGAGTGCGGGCAGCGCGTTGAGGACGAGGCCGTAGGGCCACAGCGCGCGCGACTCGGGGGTGAAGATGGTCGGGACGAGGCCGAGCACGGCCGAGGCCGCGGCGCCGACCAGCGCGTACGGTGCGGCGACGGCCAGCGCCCTGCCCGCGGCGGTGGTGGACGAGATCCCCAGCCGGATGCGGACCGCGTGCCCGAACAGGTCGAGGTTCTCCCTCGCCCGCGCGACCCGGCCGACGGCCTCGGCCCGGGCCTCCCCGTGCAGGGCCGCGATCTCCTCGCCGTGCTGCTGCCAGTACCCGGCGGGGTAGACGCGCAGCAGGCCGCGGGGGGCCGGCGGCGCCGGCTCGGAGGGTCCGGTCACCGCCGGGCCCGGTCGTCCCGGCTCTCCGGGCCCGGCCGGGGGCACGGCGGGGTGGTGTGGGTTCACGCGAAGGAGTCCTTCCAGGTCGGCGTGACGGGGTTGGCCAGGCGGCGTTCGACTTCCGCGGCGGCGGCGCGAAGTCGCTCGGCCTCTTCGACGAGCACCGCCCGCCCCTGCCCGGTCAGGCGGTAGCTGCGGCGGAGCCTGCCCGCGACGGTCTCCTCGCCGTGCACCTCGATGAGGCCTTCCAGGACCAGGCGTTCCAGGGCGCTGTAGAGCGTGCCGGTGCGCAGGCGCACCCGCCCCCGGGAGACCGCGAGGACTTCCTGGACGATGGCGTACCCGTGCCGCGGCCGGTCGGCCAGCACCGTCAGCATGAGCAGGGTCGGTTCCTGCAGTGCTCGCTGCGTCATGACCCGAAGGATAGGTAGATCATCGGCCTATCCACAACCCCGCTGGTCGAACGGGGTTTCCCCGGGCGTCATGTGACGGCGGCTCACCCGGACGTCCACCGCGGGAGCACGGCCGGCCGGCGCGGGCCCCGACCGCTGTCGCCGGGGCCCGCGCCGCGTGATCCCCGCGTCTACGTCCGGACGACGATCACGTCGATGCCCCGCCCCGGCGGCGTCTCCACGTTGCCGGCCACGTCCGTGGCGGTGGACGTCACCCGGTAGACGCCGAGGCCGGACGGCGGCCGCACCCGCCAGGTGCAGTGCCGGTGCGTGCCGTCCGAGCAGCTGAGCTCGGCGCGTTGCACCAGGGTCGGGCCGGGCACCTTCGAGGTGAACACGACGTCCACGTGGTCGACGCCGGAGGCGTTGTCACCGGCGGTACCGGTGACGTACTGGTCGTCGTGCGGCCCGCCCGCCGGGACGGCCACGAAGATCGCCTCGGACGCGGTGGTGAAGGCCGACGTCGGCGCGGTCCGGTCGAGCCGGACGGTGTACGTCTTCTCGGTCTCCTCGTTCCCCGCCCGGTCGGTGGCGTGGAAGGTGACGACGGTCTCGCCCTCCTGGGTGATCGTCAGGGCGGCCGTGCCGCCGGGCACGGTGGTCTCCGGGGTGGTCTGGGCGCCACTCGTCCGGTAGCTGACGCCCGCGACGCCCGAGCCACCCGGTTCGTCCACCGCGGTCAGGGTGACGTGCCCGTCGGCGGTGATCCAGCCGGCCGGATTGGTGGTCGAGCCGAGCGCGGCCGTGGTGACCGGCGGCGTCCGGTCGATCCGCACCGTGAGGGCCCTGGCGTCCTCGGTGTTCTGCGCGCGGTCGACGGAGCGGTAGGACAGCGTGTGGACGCCCGCGGTGGTGACCGGCACCGGGCCGGTGTAGCCCGTCCAGCCGCCGCCGTCCAGGTCGTACTCGGTCCGGGCGACCCCGCTGAGGTCGTCGGTGGCGCCCAGGGTGACGGTGACGTCCCCGTTGTTCCAGCCGGCGCCGTTCGGGGGCGGGTCGGCGGTGGCGGTGGTGACCGGCGCAGCGGTGTCGACCGGCTGGATCTGCTGGAAGACCTGCGCGTCGGGCTCGTGGATCTTCTGCGGCGCCGGGAGGCCGGGCACGGTGGCGCCGCCGATCGCCCCGCCCTTGAGGCGGATGTGCGCCCAGTCGTCGTACCCGTCGAGCTTGACGCTCTGCACGCCGTCCTTGTTCACGTCGGAGGAGACCGTCCCCGGGTCCTTCGAACCGTTGCAGTTCCAGTCCATGTAGCCGGCCGTGTCGACCCGCGCGGCGATGAACGCACCACCGCAGTTGCGCTTGACGTCGTAGCGCACGCCGCTGCCGGTGGCCGGCGGGGACGCCTCGTCCAGGTGGGTCTCGTCGAGGGTGGTGGCGGTCCGGGAGTAGTCGACGAACCGGTCGGCCCCGTGCGGCAGGCCGTCGCCGGAGTACAGGTAGTTCATCACGCTGAAGTAGTGCGGCTTGAAGTTGAGTTCCTCGAAGCCGCCGTGCTGCAGCCCCAGGTTGTGCCCGAGTTCGTGCATCAGGTCGGTGGCCTGCTCGTTCTTGTCGCCGACCTGGCCGGTCTGGTTGCCGAGGGCGAGGACGATGTCGCTGCCGCCGTCCGGGGAGATGCCGGTCCAGGAGGTGCCGGGGACGAGCAGGTGCGCGGCCACCGCGTAGTGGAACACCGGTGCGCGGCCGGAGCTGACGAATCCTCCCTTGCCCTTCTTGATGGCGTCGAAGGCGTTCCACTGGTACCGGCTGTCGTTGTTGCAGCTGCCGTCGCCGTCGCAGGTGCCGAGGTTGGTGGTCTCGGCCAGCTGCCGGGCGCGGCTGTACCCGCCCCAGGTCTGTCCGGTGGCGAAGTTCATGATGCTGTCGGGCCCCGCGTCGATGTGCAGGTTGACGCCGGAGCCGGGCGCACCCCGGCGCTGGACCGGCGCGTTGGCGAAGGCGTCGACGAGCAGCTTGGCCGCCGCCGCGTCGAACCGGTGGCTGTGGGCGTTGCCGGGGCTGGTGTCCTCCATCCAGTCGACCTGGATGAAGATGTCCGGCTTGTTGACGTCGGCGCCCATGGCGGGCAGGTCGATGAACTGCATTCCGCTGCCGTCGCCCGGGTCGAGGGAGACGCCGTGCTGCTTCCACTCGTCGGCGATGCCGTCGCACATCTTGGAGTTGCAGTCGAACGCGTACGTCGCGGTGGCGTCGTTGCCGTCGCCCCCGGTGCGGTTGATCTTGTAGCCGCTCGGCACCGTCTCGTTGTAGCTGTTGGAGCCGTAGAACGGGTTGTCCCAGTGGATCCGCAGGTCGGGCCCGCTCTCGCCGTCGATCGCGAAGAAGGCCGACCCCTCGGTGCCGGTCATGAAGCCGCAGGACTCCGACTCCCAGCTGGCGGACGCCCCGGCCTCGATCCGGGCGGGCGGCTCGTGGGTCCAGCACCCGTGGTCGAGGTTGTCGCTGGTCAGCACGAGCGCCTGGTCACTGGTGTTGTTGAGGACCACCGTCGTGCTGCGGGCCGCCCGGACGGAGGCCTGGGCCGGCGGCGGCGCCGTACCGAACCCGGTTCCGGCTCCCAGCAGTGCCAGGCCGAGCACCGCCACGGCCCGCCCGGCCCGGCCGCGCCACCGCCCGCCGCGTCGTTCGTGTCTCATCCGCCCTCACTCTCCGTATCGGATCCGCCCCACGCTCACACCGTGGGGCGGCCCCCGGCCCCGGGCACCCAGGCGGAGCCCGAACGGGGAGGGAAGACGATCGAACGGCCGGACCGGCTGGCCTCCCCGAGTGAACGGGCCCCGGACGTCCGAAGGTCGAGGCCGTGAGATCACGGCAGCGGGCCCGGTCGTACCGGAGTGGGAGTCGTACCGGGCTGGGACCCGGGAGGCGGAGCTCCCACTGCCGGCTCGGTGTCCGCCCGCCCTACGTCCCGGCCTGCCGGTAGAGCGTCACCAGGAGGCCGTGCACCGGCTCGCCCTCCGGATCCTCCTCGGCCTCGTCGACCAGCGCGGCCAGCGCCTTGGCGAGCTTCGCCGCCTTGGCCGGGCTGAGCCTGATGTGGCGCAGCGTCAGGAGGTGGCCGGTGGGCGAACGGTCCAGCTCCTGGGCGACGGCGCCGAACAGCGCGGCCGTGCCCTCCGCCTGCGGTTCGGCGACGAGGAGTCGCTCGGCGCTCCGCCGGTAGTACTTCTCGGTGCCGCCGCGCACTGTCCGCGTTCCCGCGTCCTGGACCAGTCCCGCCTCGCCCAGCACCCCGAGGTGGTGGGAGACGCTGCCCTTGTTCACCCCCAGCTGTGCGGCGAGCCGACTGATCGTCGACGGCCGGGCGCTGAGGGCGAAGAGCAGGCGCTGGCGCAGGGGGTGGGCGAGTGCGGTGTGCTGCCGGGACGTGCTGATCCGCTGGACGTCCTCGTCCGGTTGGTTGCTCACCCGATCAAGCGTTAAGGACGTTTGACGCTTTGGCAAGCCGCTGGTCTACTCCCTCCCATGACCTCCACCTCCACCACCTCGCTGCCCGAGCTGGACACCGCCGCCGTCGTCGAGTCGATCGCCGACCTGGTCGGCGCGAACTACGTCTTCCCCGACGTCGCCCGACAGTTGGCGGCCCTGCTGCGGCGCCGGGGCGCCAAGGGCTCCTACCGGGCCGGGACCGCAGAGGAGTTGGCCGAAGCCGTCACCGCGGACCTGCGGTCCGTCAACGGCGACCTGCACCTGGCCCTCAAGCACCACGCCGCCCCGGTGCCGCCCGAGCGGGGCGCGGCCGGACTCGCCGAGATGCGCCGGGAGTTCGACGCCTCCCTGTGCGGTGTCCCGCGGGTGGAACTCCTCGACGGCGGCGTCGCGGTCCTGGAGATCGGGCCCAAGATGTTCCCGCTGGACTGGGCGGCACAGCCGCTGGCCGCGGCGCTCTCCCTGGTGGCCCCCGCCCGCGCTCTGATCCTGGACCTGCGCCGCAACACCGGCGGCGATCCGGACACCGTCGCCTTCGTCTGCGGCTACCTCCTCGACGGCCGCACCCACCTCAACACCATGCTCTCGCGACAGGGCGAGCTGGCCGAGCAGTCCTGGACTCCCCCGTTCGTCCCGGGCGCCCGCTTCGGCGGCAGCAAGCCGCTCTCCGTCCTGACGAGCGGGAACACCTTCTCCGCGGCCGAGGAGCTCGCCTACGACCTGCAGCAGCTCGGACGCGCCGAGGTCGTCGGGGAGGCCACCCGGGGCGGCGCGCACCCGCGGGAGGGCTGGACGGTGCACCAGCACCTGGAGCTCAGCGTGCCCGTCGCCCGCGCGGTCAACCCGGTCTCGGGCACCAACTGGGAGGGCACCGGCGTCCGCCCCGACGTCCCGTGCGACGCCGGGGCGGCGCTCGACCGCGCGCTCGACCGGACGGTGGCGCGCCTGGCCTGACCCCGCGCCGCACGCCGAGGGCCCGGGCCGGAGCGGACTCCGGCCCGGGCCAACGGTGTTGTCGCTAGCCCTGCGCCGCTCGCCGACACGCGTTCCCCGCGAGGACGGCGGGCACGTAGTCCCCCCGCAGGAGGTGGTACCACTGCTGGAAGGCCGTCTGGCCACCGGCCGCGCCGACCAGGCAGGCGTCCTCCGCAATCTGTGCATCGGCGTCCGGCTTGTTCTCCAGGACGTAGTAGAAGCAGCCCTGCGGGGTCGCGCTCGCGGCCGGGGCGAGCGCGACGGCGCCGCCCAGCGCGAGGGTGAGGCCCGCACTCGCGGCGACGATCCGTCGTACCGGCTTCATCGTGATCGGTTCCTTCCAGTGGTCGCGGAGTCGGTGACCGGGGAATGCGGGATTCCCCCCCCGGGCCCCGGCCCCGGGACGGAACTACCGACGCCGCGCGCCGACGCCCCGCCCGGGATCACCCGAACGCGAGCACCGCGAGGCCCCGGCGCGGACGGGCGCCGGGGCCGTGGGCCGATGGGGCCGGGGACGAGCGGTGGGGGTGGGTCGTGCGGACGGAAACGCCTGGTCAGCAGCCGAAGTTGATCGATCTGAAGGTCGCGTAGTGGTCGCCGGTGTAGTAGTCCTCGTGGTAGCGCTTGCCGGTGACGATCCGGCGGGCGCCGCGGGTCGGCGAGCCGGGTGTGACCACGGTGTACTCGTGGTAGTAGCCGTACGACTGGTTCGGCAGCACGCGCTCCTTGTTCTGGAACACCACGCCGTCCTGGCTGTACGGGAACGGCCCATTGGACGCGATCAGGTTGAGCGTGGTCCGGGCCTGCGAGGGCAGCGCGGTCAGGCAGACCGAGCCGCTCACCGCGGCGTGCGCCTCGGTGGCGACCGCGACGGGGGCCAAGGTGGTCAGGGTGACGGCGGCGACGGCGACAGCGCGAGTCGTCCACGCGCGTAGAGTGCGGGTCATGACAACCAGCATGGCGACCCCCGGAGCCGGCCGGAAGCCCTGATCCAACTCTTCACCTCGGGTCAACTCGGCGTACCGGCACAGGCCTTGACCTGGTCAGCGACCGTCGGGGGAGGCTTTCGGGGCGGCCGGGGCGGCTCGGCGTTCCCGGGGGCGGACGGCGCCGAGCAGCAGCCCGGTCAGTTCGTCGACCACCTGGTCGAGGGTGGCCTCGAACTGGCCGGCCGTCCAGTCGTGCAGCAGGCCGTTGACGGCGCCGATGAAGGCCGTCGCGGCGATCCGGTGGTCCCGGGGGGCGATCTCGCCCCGGGCGGCGGCCGCCGCGGCCTCGGCGAGGATCAGCTCCACCCAGCGGGCGCGCCGGAGGAGCCGCTGGCGTTCCAGCGCCGCGCTCACGCCGACGATCTCCACGAAGGTGATCCGCAGTCGGCGCGGGTCGCGGGTGACGGCGGTGACGTAGGCCCGCAGGACGACCGTGACGCGCTGCTCGAAGCCGTCCGCCGCCGCGTCGGCGAGGGCCCGGACGACCTCCTGCTCGGTGAGGTCGTTGACCCGCAGGTGCAGTCGGGCGAGGACGTCCTCCAGGTTGCGGAACTCCTCGTAGAACTGCCGCGTGGAGAGCCCGGCGGCCTCGCAGAGCGCCGTCACCGAGGAGGCGCGGTAGCCGGGGCCTGCGCCGAACAGTTCCAGCCCGGCCGCGAGGAAGCGCTCGCAGCGCTCCGCCCGCCGCTCCTGCGCGGACCTGCCGCCGTACGTGCCCGTGGCCGTGCCCATCCGCGCCCGCCCCTCTCCGCTCCGAACACCGTCCCGGGACGATTGTCGGTGACCGGGGTCTTGCCAGGCGGCCGCACCCCTCCCTACCGTCGGGTAGCGCAATCTGACAAACCGTCTTTTCAGACTTCGTGCCACCGCGAAGGAGCGACGATGCCCCGGTCAGGTTCCCGACGCCGTCCAGGCGTCCGATCCCTCTGCACCCTGGCGGCCGCCCTCGGCCTGCTGCTGCCGGCCGCCGCCACCGGCCACGCCACCACGCCCGCGGCACTCCGGGAGGTGATGTTCGTCGGCAACAACTGGGAGGGCACGGCCGACGCCATCGAGCCCTCCGGCGCCCTCACCAGGATCGGGCGGATCGACGTCATCCCCGACAAGGACCAGCGCCTCGCCGAGATCTACCTCGACCCGGTCAGGCTCGGCTACTTCCTCGGCATCCGGCTCGGCCCGGGCGAGGGCCACGACCAGTTCGTCGACGACATGTACACCACCCCGGACGCCTCCGCCCTGGTCGTCTCGCGCCCCAGCTTCGCCGACGTGGTGTCCCTGGACCTCGCCACCGGGCGGATCAACTGGCGCTTCCCCGTGGCCGGTTACCGCGCCGACCACATGGCGCTCTCCCCCGACGGCACCCGGGTCGCCGTGTCCGCCTCCACCGCGAACACCGTGCACGTCCTGGACGTCAGGACCGGCGCCCAGCTCGGCTCCTTCCGCACCGGCGACAAGCCGCACGAGAACATCTTCACCGACGGCGGCCGACAGCTCTGGAACATGTCCATCGGCAACGTCGAGACCGCCCTCGACGCACCGTGGTTGGACTGGACGAAGGGCGACCGGCACATCACCGTCGTCGACACGGCCACGTTCGCCCCGATCAGGGTCATCGACATGCGCAAACGGCTGGACGACGCCGGCCTCGGCGGGCTCTCCAACGCCGTCCGCCCCGCCGTCTTCTCGCCCGACGGCTCCCGGCTCTACTTCCAGGTGTCCTTCTTCAACGGCTTCCTGGAGTACGACGTCGCCGCGGACCGGATCACCCGGGTGAAGACGCTGCCGGGCAGCCCGGGCACCGACGGGGACCGGACCACCTGGCCCAACGACTCCCGCCACCACGGCCTGTCGATCAGCCCGTCGGGCGACAAGCTCTGCGTCGCGGGCACCGTCGACGACTACGCCACCGTCGTCGACCGCGCCACGCTCCAGGAGGGCCCGCTCGTCCCGGCCTCCAAGCCCTACTGGGCGACGGTCAGCGGGGACGGCCGGTCCTGCCTGATCTCGGAGAGCGGCGCCGACCAGGTCACCGCGATCGACTTCGCGACCGGGCGCAAGACCGCCTCGGTCTCCGTCGGCCGCCACCCCCAGCGGGTCCGGCCCGGCCGCGTTCCCAGCGGCTGGACCGGACCGGCCACGGGCTGAGGCCCGGCGCCTCGCCGGGGCCGGGCCTCAGCCCGGCCCCGGGGCCGCCGGACAGCCGCCGATCAGCCGCGCGACAGCACCAGGGACTGCACCGCCGGGAGCCGGCGCCAGTCGCTGGAGACGATGCTGGCGTGCGCCCCCGCCAGCTGCTGGGTGCGCGCCCGGGCCTGGTCGGCCGTCGGGTCGGTGGCGCTGATGGCGGGCGCCACGTTGTGGGCGTCCGTCATCACCAGCAGGTAGTGCGAGCGGTCGTACCATCCGGTGTCGATGCCGTTGACGTAGGTCGCCGCGTCGCCGTCGAAGACCACGAACCAGGGCCGGATGCCGGCGTCCGCGCCGGTGTACGCGCTGCGCGGGTCGCCGGCGGCGGCGCCGTGCACGGCCGGGAACAGCTGGGCGTCCTTGATCCGGCCGGCGGCCGCGAGGTCGCGCAGGTGGCGGCCGTACTCGACGTCGGTGTGCAGGGTGTCGAAGGGGTTGCCCTCCTCGACGGTGCCCGGGATCGCGTAGAGCAGGACCCGGCCGGCGAGCGCCGAACGGCTGGGCCAGTTGCCGGCCCGCACCGCCTCGTCGACGCTGGCGTACGCGCCGCCGCCGGGCTTGGCCAGCAGGTCGGCCGGGCGCAGCACCGCCGGGCCGAGGTGGGCGGCGATCAGCGCGTCCAACTCCTTGGGGCCCATCCCGTGGTTGGCGGAGAAGCCCGCCTTCAGCTCCAGCTTGACGACCAGCGGGCCGGCGGCCGGGTGGGCCGCGAGCCAGACCCGGACGTCGTCGAGGCAGTTCTCCAGGTTCTTGTTGGCGCCCCCGCCGTACAGCTGCGCCGGGGTGGTGGCGGCGGTGCAGTTGTTGGAGTTGCCGAGCGGGTTGGAGTGGCTGACCTTCCACTCCTTGGTGACGATGTCGGTCCAGACGTCCAGCTCGATCATGCCGGTGCCGGTGTCCAGCCCCTGGGCGAGGTAGGGGTAGGCGGCCGGGTCGTAGGTGTTGTGCAGGCCCACGGTGGTGGCCGAGCCGAACGGCAGGTCGCCGGCGGCGTCCTCGGCCGCGTCGGCCGACGCCGTCGAGATCAGGGCCGCCGAGGCTGCGAGCAGGCCGGCGGCCAGGAAACCGGCCGTGGTACGGCGTGCGGTCATGGGTGTTGTCCCCCCGGGTCGAGATGTGCCTTCCGGCGGCCCCTCCCGGACCGCCCCGCGAAGCATCGCCCACCCGGGCGTGCGCAGGGTGAAGAAGACACGACAATGTCGTGACGAGAATAGCGGGCGGGTCCCGACCGGCTGCGAGCGGCCTCCGGTCACCGGCCCGGGCGGTCGGGGCCCGCCCCGCGCCACGCCCTGCGGCGGGGAACCACGGCGCTGTCAGGGGCCCGGGTTAGGGTGCCCGCACGCGGTGCGGCCCCCTCCGCACCGGAGCGTCGAGCACTGGAGGAACTCCCGTGTCCCTGGTCCGTGTCCACAACTTCTCGATCTCCCTCGACGGCTACGGGACGGGCGAGGGGCAGACCCTCGACTCCCCGTTCGGCCACGCCGGCACCCGGCTGCACCAGTGGTTCTTCGGGACCCGGACGTTCCGCCGGATGCAGGGCCTGGAGGGCGGCGAGACCGGCGTCGACGACGCGATGGCCCGCACCTGGGCCGACGGCATCGGCGCGGAGATCATGGGGCGCAACAAGTTCGGCCCGCAGCGCGGCCCGTGGCAGGACGAGGACTGGAAGGGCTGGTGGGGCGCCAACCCCCCGTTCCACACCCCGGTGTTCGTGCTGACCCACCACCCCCGCCCGACCGTGGAGATGGAGGGCGGGACGACCTTCCACTTCCTCGACGCCACCCCGGAGGAGGCGCTGCGCCGCGCCCGGGAGGCGGCGGGCGGCCAGGACGTCCGGATCGGCGGCGGACCCGGTACGGTGCGCGCCTTCCTGGAGGCCGACCTGATCGACCACCTGCACGTCGTCGTGGTGCCGATCGTGCTGGGCCGCGGGGAGTCGCTCTGGGCCGGGCTGGAGGGCGTCGAGGAGCGCTTCCGCACCGAGGCGGTGAGCAGCCCCAGCGGCGTGACCCACGTCACCTTCACCCGCAGGTAGGCCGGTGGGCCGGCCCGCCCGGGCGTGCGGGCGGGCCCGGCGTACGGGCGAGAACGGCCGGTGGCCTCCCCGCGGGTGCGGGAAGGCCACCGGCCGTCGGCCGTGCCGTCCGGGTCAGACCCGGTCGGCCGCGATCAGGACGTACTGGAACGAGCCGTCCTTGTAGGAGTTGATGAACGCCTCCTCGATGCCGGTGACCAGCGAGGAGGTCGCGCGCAGCTCCCAGTAGGGCAGGGTCGCCGGGGTGAGGTCGATGACGGCCTGCGGGACGAGCCGGTTGTCGGCCATCGCCCGCAGGTACTCCCGGCGGGAGTGGATGTTGCACTCGAAGTGGGCGTTGATCTGCGACACCCACTTGGAGGGCTGCCCGTACGCCGGGTTCCAGCAGCCGGTGATGGTCACGTAGCGGCCGCCCACCGAGAGGACCCGGGAGTGCTCGGCGAACAGGTCGTGCAGGTCCACGTACATGCTGGACTCGTTGTTCCAGGAGCCCGCGATCTGGCCGGTCTCGAAGGGCATGTCGAGCATGTTGCAGACCTGGGAGCGGACGAAGTCCCCGATGCCCAGCTCGTCGGCGCGGTTGTTGCCGAACTCGGCCTGCTTCGCGGAGAGGGTGACGCCCCGGACCCGGCAGCCGAAGCGCTGGTGGGCCATCACCATGGAGCCGCCGCGGCCGCAGCCGGCGTCGACCAGGGTGTCGCCGGGCCGGATCGGGCCCAGGTGGTCGAGGAGCAGCTCGGCCTGGGCGGACTCCAGGCGGTGCAGCTCGGTGATCACCTTCTTCTCCCGCTCGCTGTCGGCCGGGTCGCCGATGGCGGCCTGGTCGACGTCGCCGATGCCGTAGTGGTGGTGGTACAGGCCGTCCACGTCACCGAGGCGGAGGTTGACCGGCCGGGCCTCGTGGTCCCAGTACCGCGCGATGTCGCCCTGGTAGGGAGTCGCCGGGCCGGGGATCGCGGCGTTCTGGGTGGTGAGGTCATCGGTCAGGGACATGCGTCAGCTCCTAGCGGGTGGTTTTCGGTGGTGGCACGCGGGCGTGCCGGGGAGGTGCTGGTGGCCGGACGTGCCGGGGCCGCCGGGGCGGTCACCAGAAGTCGGGCAGGGTGTAGCGGTAGGAGTTGGTCTGGTGCCAGTGGTGGTTGCCGTCCAGCCAGGCGGCCACGCCGCGCAGGAAGCGCACCAGGGTCGGCACCGGGCAGGCCGCGGCCAGGGCGGCCGCCTCGGCCTCGAAGGCGTGCATCAGCTCGTTGTGGACCTCGACCGCCTTGAGGTAGGCCTCCTTGTGCGGGACGCCCTCGCGCCGGGAGATCACCACCGGCAGGTTCAGGTGCAGTCCGGGGCTGGACAGCTCCTTGGTGTAGGAGTACAGGTCGTTGACGATCGTGGTGGCGTTCCCGGCCAGCGCGATCACCCGCTGCATGGCCGGCAGCGCGTGGAGTTCGGCGGGCAGCTCGTAGCCGCCGACGGTGTCGGTGATCGTCGGGCAGGGCCGGAAGTTGTTGAACTGGCGCATGGCCAGGTACTCCCACACCTCCGGGACGTGGTCCGTCTCGTCCCAGGCCGCCTCGGCCAGGTACCCCATGTGCAGCCGCGCCATGTCGTGCCGGAAGCGGTCCGCCTGCGAGGGCGTGGAGGCGCGGGTGAAGTACTGCATCGCCGAGTGGTACGCCCGCCGGGGCGGGTCCTCGGCGAGCGAGGCCTCCCACGCGGGGTGGTACTCCGCCGTGGTGTGCAGCGGGTCGAGCGCGGTGTGCGCGAGCAGCAGGCGGCCGCCCAGGCCGACCGGCGAGCCGCCGAGGTCCTCGCAGTAGCAGTCGTCCACCGCGTTCTCGGCGACCATCAGACGGGCCGCGAGCATCAGGTGGTCGGTGCTGGGCGCGTCGGGGTGGCAGGCCACCATGTAGCGCCCGGTGGAGAACCCGTCGAAGTCCTTCTCCCACTCCACCGGGTAGAGCTGGATCTCGTCGATCGCCCAGGCCTTGATCCTGAGGCTGAGCTCCTCCACGCGCGCCGGGTCGGGCTCGGCGATCGGGTGGTGGTAGAGGCCCGGGATCGGGTCCCCCGGCTGTGGCTTGCCGGCGCCCGTCGGTGCGGCCGCCGCGGGCGCGCTCGGGTCGGCTGCACTGGGGACGCTCGCGGTGGGTGTCGCCGCCCCGAACGGAGCCGGTACGGGCGCGGTCGGGATCGCGGCGGTCGGCGCCGGCCCGGCCGGCACGGGCTCGGCCGAGGACGGGGCGGACGGCGTCAACTGCAGCCCGGCGGTGCCCAGTCCGCTGGGTCCGCGCAGGATCCGCTCGATCGCCGGTGAGCTCATGACCCCACCGCCGGGGCGGCGCGCTCGGGCCGTCGCCCGGGTGGTGTGTCCGATCTGGTGCACAGGGGCATGGAGCCTCCTCTGGTGAAGGATCGCAAGATATGACGGTTTGTCACCTCGCCTGCGGAGCAGGGGTTCTTCGCACCTGGCCCCGTCTCGCTCGCTTCCCAACCGTAGGCGTGCAGGGCCGTCCGGAATCGCAACGGACGATCTTCTACACCCGATTAGGTGAACGTATGGGCGTACGGCGTTTGAAACGCCTCTTCGTCATGCATTGGTAAACCCGCGCTCCGGGCAGGCACTCCGCGCGCCCCCGCAGGCACGACTCCGACGTCGACGCCCGGCCGGCGGCCGGAACGTGCGCACCGGTCACATGACTCGCGCACGTCCCTTCCGTTCCGAGTACGGATCTGACACCATCGTCCGCTATCCGGTGATCATGGGCGGGCGGGCACCGGCCCGGGGCTCCCGAGGGGCACTCGGCCGGGCGGACCCTCGCCGCGGGTCCGGTTCGACGGCCCCACGGGCACCGGCGCGAACCGCCAGGGGGAGGAACGGAATGGACGGGTCCGTCGGACGCGGTCTGCGGCAGGCGGCCGCCGGGCTGCGGCACCTGGAGGAGAGGTGACCGCTCCGGCCGACACCCGCGCCCCGGACGCCGACACCGCCCGGCCGGCCGGCGGACACCGGCCCGCGCCCTGGGTCCGCACCCGGCTGCGCTCGGGCCGGACGGCCGCCCTGCTCATGGCGGCGCTCGCGTTCGGCACCGTGCTGCTCGCCGCCGCTCTCCCGCGCGTCCTGGACCGGGGCGCGGACGAGGCCTTGCACGGTTTCCTGAAGGACCGCGGCCCCTCCTGGAACATCCTGCTCGCCACCGCCGACCACCGGTCCGACGCCGCCGACCTCGACGAGGTCGCGCGGACGCTCGGCTCCCGCCCCGGGGCGACCTTCCGCTACGCGGCGTCCGGCCCGGTCTACGGGGCACGCGGCGACGAACCCCGCGAGCTGGACAACCCCGGCTACGCGCGCCCCGACGGCCTCCGGCCGAAGCTCGGCCTGGTCTACCTCCAGGGCATCACCACCCGGGTCACCGTGGTGGCGGGCACCTGGCCGACGGGCGACGGCGGCCGCGGGCCGGTGCCGATCGCGCTCAGCAAGGCCGCGGCCACCACCATCGGCATCGGCCTCGGCGACGTCCTCCAGGGCGGCGAGGGACCGGACCGGGAACTGGCCCGGGTGGTCGGCCTCTACACCGTCGACGACCCGCACGACCCGTACTGGGCCGACCTCGGCTGCGTCGACCGCGCCTGCGTGCGGGGGAACCCCCACCTCCTCCTCGCAGCTGACGGGATCGTCGCCGCGGACGGCCTGGACAGGCTCGCCGACTGGGGTGTCCACACGACCGACTTCTGGCGCCTGCCGGTCGACACCGGCGCCCTGCACGCGCGCCGACTGCCCGAGACCAGGCGGGAGATCGCCGGGTACACCGGCGGCTCCACCGTCGTCGGGCTGGCCACCGCCACCGGCCGCAACGACCTGACGATCTCCTCACAGCTGCCCGCCGCCTTCGACCGGGCCATCGCCCGGCAGGGCGCCGTGGCACCGCTCGCCGCGATCGGCCCGGCCGGACTGGCCGGGGTCGCCGCCGTGGTGCTCCTCCTCACCGCCGGCCTGACCACCGAACGGCGCGCGGCCGAACTGCGGCTGCTCCGGGCCCGCGGCGGCTCGCGCGGCGGAATCCTGCTGCGCCTGCTCGGCGAGGGCGCGGTGACCGTACTGCCCGCCGCCGCGGCCGCGACCGCCCTGGCCCTCCTGCTGGTGCCCACCCCACGCTGGACGGACGCCGCCCTGGCGGCCGCCGCCACCACCCTGATCGCCCTGCTGGCGTTCCCCGCCCGCGCGGCCCTGTTCCGGTCCGCGCCGCGCCCGGGGAACGGGGGCCGCCGCCTCGTCGCCGAACTCCTGGTGCTGGCCGTCACCGCCGCGGCCGTCCTGGAGGTCCGCCGCCGCGGCCTCGCGCCCACCGGCGCGGGCCTTGACCCGCTGCTGGTCGCGGCACCGCTGCTGCTCGCCGTCACCGGTGGCCTCGTGCTCGCCAGGCTCCAGCCCGTCGCGGTCGGGGCACTCGCCCGCAGCGCCGGACGGCTCCCCGGCCTGGTCGGCTTCCTCGGCCTGGCCCGCGCGGCCCGCGGCCCCGGCGGTCGGGGCCGCCCCTCCCTGCTGCCGATGCTCGCGCTGACCCTCGCCGTCACCACGGCCGGGTTCGGGGCCACCGTGCTGGACGCCGTCGAAGGTGCCCGGGTGCGCGCCTCCCGGACCGTCGTCGGCGGGGACGCGGCCGTCGGTGCGCCGACCGGCGCCTCACTGCCCTCCCGGTTCACCGAGGCGGCCGCCGCACTGCCCGGAGTCCGGCTCGCCACCGGTGTCTGGTGGGAGAGCGAGGTGTACCTGCTCGGCACCGACGTCGGGCCGACCAGGGTCAGCGCCCTGGTCGTCGACCCCCAGGCCTACGCCGAACTCTCCCGCAGCGTCGGCCGCGGCGCGTTCGACCCGGCCGCCCTCACCGGCGCCGGCGGAGCCGACGCGCCGGTACCCGCCCTCTTCAGCACCGCCCTGGGGGACCGGTTCAGCGGTGGCGGCTACCGGTTGCGGTGGCCCGACGGCTGGGAGCTCGGCACCGCCGACGCCGGCCGGATCGCCACCACCCCCGCGCTGGTCGGGGACGACCGCAGGTTCGTCGTGCTGCCGGCCGGCCCCGCGAGCGCCCGGCTCCCCCAGCCCGGGCAGCCCAACCTGTGGTTCGCCGTGGGCGACGTCGACGAGAAGGAGCTGACCCGGCTGGTGCGCGAGACGGCGCCGCCGGTGGCCTGGCGGCTCACCCTCGGCGAGCACCCCGGTGAGGCCCTCTCCGCCGAGGCGAGCGGGGCCGTGTCGCCGTCCGCCGCCGCGCCCTCCGCCGTTGCATCGTCCGCCGTCGCGCCGGGGGCGGGCGCGGGCACCGGGGCCGCGGCCGACGGCGTCTCCGGGCCGTCCGGGAGCGCCGGGGCTGCCGGGGCTGCCGGGGCTGCCGGGGCCGTCAGCCTGCCGAACGGCTACCGGGTGCACACCGCCACCGCCCTGGCCGACGAGCTCGCCGGCGACCCGCTGCAGCGCTCGGCCACCCGGCTGTTCTGGGCGGCGGTGGTCGGCGCCGCCGGATTCGCGCTGCTCGCCGTCCTGCTGACGCTGGTCCGGACCGCCCCCGAACGCGCCGCGCTGCTCGCCCGGCTGCGCACCATGGGCCTGCGCCCGCGCCAGGGCCTGGCCCTGATCCTCGTCGAGACCCTGCCGCAGACCCTCGTCGCGGCCGTCGGCGGCGGAGTGGCGGCACTGGCCGCGACCGCCCTGCTCGGGCCCGCGTTCGACCTCTCCGCCCTGGTCGGCACCGACGTCCCGCCGGGGCTGCGGCCCGCGCTGGTGCCGGTCCTGCTCCAGGTGCTCGGGCTGACGGCCCTGGTCACCGCCGGTGTGCTCGCCGAGGCACTGGTCTCCGGGCGGCGCCGGATCACCTCCGAGCTACGGGCGGGGGACCGGCACTGACGAACGGTGCGCCGGTCTCCGGCCACACGGCCGGGGCGGGCGACCGCGACGGCGAGGGTCACGCGGCACGCGGTCACGCGCCACGCGGTCACGCGACGGACCGGCGGCGAGAGGCGTGACGAGGCATCAGCACGCGGCGTGGCGGCCGCGGAAGAGCGCCACGAGGAGGAGGGCGAACCCGCCGATCGGCCCGTGGTCGGGGTACGAACCGCGGTGCTAGCGTCCCCGCCATGGGATCACCTGGGGCTCGTGGGGCGGCGGCGCGATCGGCGATCGAGGGGGTGCGGGAGCTCGCCGGAGAGGGGCTGACGGCGGCGCAGGTGTTCCGGCGCGCCGACGAACTGCTCCGCCCCGTTCTGGAGTTCGACGCCGTCTGCTGGCACACGGCGGACCCGGCGACCGGTCTGGTGAACTCCGTGCAGAGCGAGGACCTGAGTCTGGCCGCCTACGACCACGCGGTGCGGCTGGAGGTCTGGGAGGACGACCTGGCGACCTTCCCGAAGATCCGGCACAGCGGGGTCCAGGCCGAGACGCTCAGCCGGGTGACCGGGGGGCGCCCGCAGGAGAGCGTGCGGTACCGGGAACAGATCGCGCCGGCCGGGTTCGGGGACGAGCTGCGGGCGGTGTTCGACTCGGCCGGCGGGATGTGGGGGTGCGCCGCGTTCATGCGCGCGCCCGACCGCGGACCCTACCTGGGGCGGCAGCGCCGACTCGCCGACGCCGCCGCCCGGCACCTGGGCAACGCCCTGCGGGCCTGCCACCTCCCGGCGGCGGCACCGGACGCCGCGGACCCGGGGCCGGCCGTGCTGGTGCTCGACCGCGCCAACCGGCTGCGCGCGGTCTCCGGACCGGCCGAGGAGCTGCTGGCCCGGCTCGCCGACCCGACGCCCACCGCGCTGGCCGTCCCGACCTCGGTGGCGATGGCCGCCGAGCAGGCCCGCCGGGCCGCCCACGGACTGCCCGTCCGGCAGGTGCCGGTACGGGTGCGCACCCGGGACGACCGCTGGTACCTGCTGCACGGGTCGGCGCTGCGCGGCGGCGCCGCGGAGGAGGTGACGGTGGTGCTGACGCCGGCCTCCCCCGCCGAGGTGATGCCGCTCCACCTGGCCGCGTACGGGCTGACCGCGCGCGAGCAGGAGGTGGCGCTGCTGCTGGTCCGCGGCAGCGACACCCGCGACGTGGCCCGGCTGCTCGTGATGACCCCGTACACGGTGCAGGACCACCTGAAGTCCGTGTTCACCAAGACCGGGGTGGGCAGCCGGCAGGAGCTGGTGGCCCGGATCATGCTCGGCGGCGGCCGCTGCTGACGTGAGCCGCGGGGCGCACCGCGCCGGAGTCCGCCCCGTCAGGCGCCGGAGTCGGACACGTCGGAGGCCGCGTCGGGCGCGGCGGACGCACCGGCCTCCGCCGTCCCGGTCGTTCCGGGGGTCGCGGCGGACGCCGGGCCCGCGGCCGGGAGCAGTTCGGCCTCCTCGCCGACGGTCCGCACCTCACGGGCGGTGAGCAGCCAGCGGCCGTCCGCGGTCCGCACGAAGCTGTCGTGGTAGCGGCCCACGACGTAGACCTGGTAACCGCCGTCCGGGCCGAGGCCGAGGAAGGTGTAGTGGGTGGTGCCGGTGGCGGTGCCGGCGACCGGGTCGACGTCGATGCCCGGCTCACTGAGGAAGTGGGAGCCGCGCCAGTCGGACCAGAAGGCCTCGCGCTGGGCGTCGGCGATCGCCCGGATCTCGGCCCGGCCGCGCGCCACCGTGCCGTGCGCGGTGAAGACGGCGTCCTCCACGTAGCCCTGGATCCACTCGTCGAGCTGGTCGGTGTCCCGCAGATGGGCCTGGCGGGAGAGCAGCCGGCGGATCGCGGTGACGTCCTCGGCGATCGGTGCGGCGGCGACGGTCGCGGCCTCGACGATCGGGGCGGCGTCGGTGGTCGCGGCCTCGACGATCGGTGCGGCGTCGGTGGTCGGGGCGGCCGTGGTCGGGGCGGTGCCGGCGGCGGTCTCGGGTGGCATGGGTCGGTCTCCCTCGCAACTGGTGAATGACGGTCCGTCAGATCCGTACGGTCCGCGGCGTCATGGTGCCAGGGCGGGCCGGCGCCCCACATCCGGGGAATTACCTACCCGGACTACGTACCGCCCCGGACGTGCGCGATTTAGCGCCGGTTTGGGCGGCCTGGCCAGACTCCCGTTGACCTCGACCCGCCGGCCTGCCGGCCCTCCGCCGTCCCCACCGTCCGACGCCGGGGCCGCGCGCTCCCCACCGCCACCGCGGGCCGGTCGCCACCACCACGTTCCTCTCGCGCTGGAGTTCCCCGTGCCCATCACCGCGCCGCAGCCGGCTTCCGACGACATCCGCCCGCCCAGAGCCCGCCGCACCGGCACCCGGCCCGGGCTGCGCGCCCTGGGCACGCTGGCGCTGGCCACCGCCGTCCTGGTCGCCACCGCGGCGTGCGGCTCGTCCGGGTCCGGCTCCGCCGACGGCGCGGGCGCGGCGGGGGGCGGCGCACCGGTGGACGGCGGCACCCTGCGCTTCGCGGCCGAGGTCGAACCGGACTGCCTGGACCCGGCGGTGAGCCCGGCCGACGTCACCGGCGTGGTGGACCGCAACGTCTTCGACTCCCTGGTGCGGCTCGACTCCGCCGGGACGTTCCACCCCTGGCTGGCCACGTCCTGGGAGGTCTCGCCGGACGGCCTGACCTACACCTTCCACCTGCGCACCGACGTGCTGTTCCACGACGGCACGAAGCTCGACGCGGCCGCGGTGAAGGCCACCCTGGAGCACGCCGTCGACCCGGCCACCAAGTCCCTCTACGCCGGCGGCCTGCTGGAGGGCTTCGCCGGGGCCGACGCGCCCGACCCGGCCACCGCCGTGATCCGGCTGACCAAGCCGCGCGCCGCACTGCTCCAGGCGCTCAGCACCCCGTACCTGGGCATCCAGTCCCCCAAGTCGCTCGCCGACAACGCCGCCGACCTGTGCCGCAAGCCGGTCGGCTCGGGCCCGTTCTCCTTCGTCTCCTGGGAGAAGAGCACCAGCGTCACGCTCAAGCGCAACCCGGGCTACGCCTGGGCGCCGGAGGGCGCCGCGCACACCGGCGCGGCGCACCTGGAGAAGCTGGTGTTCCAGATCGTCCCCGAGGAGTCGGTCCGCCAGGGGCAGCTGCGCAGCGGGCAGATCGAGATCGCCGGGAACGCCGCCCCGGCGAGGATCGCCGACCTCAAGGGCACCAAGGGCTTCCAGGTGCTCCAGCAGGAGGCGCCCGGTCAGGTGTACGGGCTGTTCCTCAACCCCGTCGCCGGGGTGCTGGCCGACGAGCGGGTGCGCACCGCGCTCGCCCGCTCGCTCCAGCTCGACGCGCTCGTCAAGTCGGTCTACCACGACACGCGGCACCGCGCGCAGGGCCCGCTGGGCCCGGGCACCGTCTTCTACGACAAGTCCGTCGAGGGCGTCCTCGGGTACGACCCGGCCGGCGCCGGCAAGCTGCTCGACGAGGCCGGCTGGACCGGCCGGGACGCGGACGGCTACCGCACCAAGGACGGCAAGCGGCTGACCGTCGTCTGGCCGACCTCCGCCTACCTCGCCCGGGACAACCGCGACCTGCTCGCCCAGGGCGTCCAGGCCGACGCCAAGAAGGCCGGCATCGAGCTGCAGTACCTCAACCAGGACCCGGGCACCTTCGCCAAGACCGCCGTCGGCGGCACCGCGGACGTCCTCGGCTTCAGCTTCGTCCGCCCCGAGGCCGACATCCTGCGGCACTACTTCGGCTCCGCCTCCACGGCGGACAAGGGCGGCTCCAATCTGTTCCGGATCTCCGACCCGCAGCTGGACGGCTGGCTCGACCAGGGCGCCTCCAGCAGCGACCCGGCGGTCCGCGGCCGGGCGTACGCGCAGGCGCAGAAGTACGTCGTGGACCACGTCCTGGAGATCCCGCTGTACGTCCCGGTCACCGCGCTCGGCGCGAGCTCCAGGGTGCACGGGGTCGGCTTCGACGCGGCGGCCTTCCCGCAGTTCTACGACGCCTGGCTGGCCGCGCGATGAAGGGGCTCCCACCCCCGGCGGGCGGGCTCGCGCTGCTGCGGCACTGGGTGGTGCGCCGCCTGGCGCTGGCGGTCGTGGTCGTCCTGGGCGCCGCCAGCGCCGCCTTCGCGGGCCTGTGGCTGGCCCCCGGCGACCCGGTGCAGCTGATCGTCGGCAGCCACGAGGTCACCCCGGAGGTGGCGGCCCGGGTCCGCGACGACCTCGGGCTGGACGGGCCGCTGGTCGTCCAGTACGGGCGCTTCCTCGGGCGGCTGCTGAGTGGCGACCTCGGGCACTCCTACCAGGCGTCCCGCCCGGTCGCGGACGTGCTCGGCGACCAGGCCGCGGCGACCGTCGAACTCGCCCTCGCCGGCTTCCTGCTGGCGCTGCTGGGCGCGGTGCTGCTGGCGGTGGCCACCGCCGGGCGCCGGCCGTGGCTGCGGCGGGCCTCCTCCGCGGTGGAACTGGTCCTCGGCTCGACCCCGGCGTTCTGGGCCGGGATCGTGCTGCTGACCCTCTTCTCCTTCCGGTGGCAGCTGTTCCCCGCGGTGGACGGCGGCGGGCTGGACGGCCTGGTGCTGCCCGCCGTCACCCTGGCGCTGCCGATGCTCGGCGTGTTCGCCCAGGTCCTGCGGGAGTCGATGGAGCGCTCGCTGGAGGAGCCGTACGCGCTCAGCGCCCGGGCGCGCGGCTCCGGCGAGACGGCCCTGCGACTGCGGCACTCGCTGCGGCACACCCTGGTGCCGCTGCTCACGCTGTCCGGGTGGACCGTCGGCTCGCTGCTGAGCGGCGCGGTGGTGGTGGAGACGGTGTTCAGCCGCCAGGGCATCGGTCGGATCACCGCCTCGGCGATCTCGGCCCGCGACCTGCCGGTGGTGACCGGCGTGGTGGTGGTCTCGGCGGTGGTGTTCACCGTGGTCAACCTGCTGGTCGACGTGGGGTACGCGATCGCCGATCCCCGGTTGAAGGAGTCCCTGCGGTGAGCGTCCCCGCCCTCGTCCCCTCCCGCACGCCCCGCACAGCCCGTCCGGCCGTCGCGGCCCTCGCGACCCTGCGGCGGATCCCGCTCGGGCCGCTGCTGGCCTGGGCCGTGCTGGTGCTGCTCGCCGTCGCCGCGCTGACGCCCGGCCTGCTCGCCCCGCAGCCGCCCAACGCCGTCGACCCGGTCAACGCGCTCGCCCCGCCGGGATCCGAACACCTCCTGGGCACCGACCAGTTGGGGCGGGACGTGTACAGCCGGCTGGTGCACGGCACGCGCGATTCGCTGGTCGTCGGCCTCGGCGCCACCGGCCTCGCCCTCGGTGCCGGCGCCCTGCTCGGGGTACTGGCGGCGACCGCGCGGGCCGTCGTCGACGAAGTCCTGATGCGGCTGACCGACATCCTGCTGGCCTTCCCCGGGCTGCTGCTCGCCCTGCTGGTGATCGCCCTGCTCGGGCCCGGCACCGGCCACGCCACCCTCGCCATCGGGCTGTCCATGCTGCCCGGCTTCGTCCGGCTCGCCCGGGCCCAGGCCCTCCTGGTCGGCCGGGCCGACTACGTGCACCACGCCGTCGGCTTCGGCCAGCCGCGGTGGACCGCGCGACTGCGGCACGTGGTGCCCAACGCGCTGCCGCCGCTGGTCGTCTTCGCCACGCTGAGCATCGCCGGGGCGGTCATCGCCGGTGCCTCGCTGAGCTTCCTCGGGCTCGGGCCGCAGCCGCCGGACCCGGAGTGGGGCGCGATGCTCGCCGAGGGCCGCGGACAGTTCGAGGACGCCTGGGCGCTCGCCCTGGGCCCCGGCGTCGCCGTGCTGCTCACCGCCGCCGCACTGACCGTGGTGGGGCGGGACCTGCAACGCCGTCTGGAGGGGAGGCACGGACATGGCCGTCGCTGAGGAGGCCGCCCGGCCGGCCGCCGGGTCGCCCGCGGATCCATCCGGTGGGTCGCCCGCGGATCCGTCCGGCGGTCCGACCGGGGGTCCGCTCGCGGGTGCACCCGCGGAATCGTTCACGGACGCGAAGCCCGAGGCGGAGCCCGAGCCCGGGCCGGCCGGGGAGCCGCCGGTGCTGGTCGTCGAGAACCTGCGGGTCGGCTTCGCCCGCGGCGGGGACGTGGTGCGCGGCGTCGGCTTCACGCTGCGCCCCGGCGAGTGCCTGGCCGTGGTCGGCGAGTCCGGCAGCGGCAAGTCCGTCACCGCCCGGACGCTGCTCGGCCTCACCGGCCCCGGCGCGGCCGTCCGCGCCGACCGACTGGAACTGGACGGCGTCGATCTCACCGGGCTCGACGAACGCGGTTGGCGCGGCCTGCGCGGCCGCCGGGTCGGTCTGGTGCTGCAGGACGCGCTGGTCTCCCTCGACCCGCTGCGCCGGATCGGCACCGAGGTCACCGAGGTGCTCGCCAACCACCGCCTGGTGCCCGCCGCCCGGCGCCCGAACCGGGCCGTCGAGCTGCTGGCCGAGGCGGGCGTGCCCGAACCGGAGGTGCAGGCCCGGCAGTACCCGCACGAGCTGTCCGGCGGGCAGCGCCAGCGGGCGCTGATCGCCTCCGCGGTGGCCGCCGATCCGGCCGTCCTGGTCGCCGACGAGCCCACCACCGCGCTGGACGTCACCGTGCAGGCCCGGATCCTGGACCTGCTCGCCGAGCGGAAGGCGGCCGGCGCCGCGCTCCTGCTGATCAGTCACGACCTCTCGGTGGTGGCCCGGCTGGCCGACCGGATCGCGGTGATGTTCGGCGGCGCCTTCGTCGAGGAGGGCCCCGCCGCGCAGGTGCTGGCCGCACCGGCCCACCCGTACACCCGGGAGCTGCTGGCCGCCGTCCCGGGGCGGCACCCGCGGGGCACCCGGCTGTCCGTCCGCTCCCCGGAGCTGCCGCCACCCGGCACCCCCGCACCGGCCGACGCGGGCTGCCGCTACGCCCCGCACTGCCCGCTCGCCGAGGACGCCTGCCGGACGCGGCCGCCGGAGCCCGTCCGCCTCGCCGGGGACCGGGTGGCGCGCTGCCGCCGGCTCGACCGGCCCTGGCCCGCACCGCGGCCCGCCGCCGGGCCGCCCGCGACGGGACCGTCCGCGACGGATTCGGGCACCGTGGTGCTGACCGCCGAGGGCCTGGTCAAGTCCTACCGGCGGCCGGACGGTTCGACGCACCGGGCGGTGCGCGGCGTCTCGCTCCGGCTGCGGGCGGGCGAGGTGCTCGGCGTGCTCGGCGAGTCGGGCTCGGGCAAGAGCACCGTCGCGCTGATGGCCATCGGGCGGCTGCGCCCCGACGCGGGCACCGTCACCCTGCTGGGAGAGCCCTGGCCGGGCCCGGCCAGGGGCGCGGACCTGCGGCGGGTGCAGCTCGTCCAGCAGGACACGCTGAGCGCCTTCGACCCGCGGTGGACCGTCGAGCGGCTGGTCGGCGAGGCGCTCGGCGCCGCCGGGCGACGGGCCGCACGGCGGCGGCGCGAGGAGATCGCCGGGCGGCTGCGGCTGGTCGGTCTCGGCCCGGAACTGCTCGGACGGCGCCCGCGCGAGCTGTCCGGCGGCCAGCGCCAGCGGGTCGCCATCGCCCGGGCGCTGGCGGCGGAACCGGAGGTGCTGGTCTGCGACGAACCGGTGTCCGCCCTGGACGTCTCCGTCCAGGCGCAGGTGCTCGACCTGCTCGCCGAGGTGCGCGAGCGGACCGGCGTCTCGGTGTTGTTCATCTCGCACGACCTCGGGGTGATCCGGCACAGCAGCGACCGGGTGCTGGTGATGAAGGACGGCGAGGTGGTGGAGGAGGGCGAGGTCGAGGAGGTGTTCGCCCGGCCCGCGCACCCGTACACCCGTCAGCTGCTGGCCGCCCTGCCGGGGTAGGCCGGGGCCCGTCCGCGGCCCGCCCGTCCACGCACCTCCCGCAGCGCCCGCCCACACCCCGTGGGCGGGCGCCGTCGTGCTGCCCGGCCATCGCTTCCCGCTTCGTTTCCGACTTCGTTTCCGACTTCGTTTCCCGCTTCGTTTCCGGCTGATTGCGGCTTACGCAGCGGCTTAGGGCAGGTTTAGCCCGCCGCCCGAGGCTGGGAGCGCCGGACCACCCGACCATGCCCCCGGACGGGTGTCCGGCACTCCGGCCGACCGGCCGTCGCCAGCGCCACCGCCTCCCGGCTCCGTCCCCGTTCACCCGGGCCACCGCCGCCCGCGGGCCGGCAGCGCCGACCGGACGCCGCGTCCCGTCCCCGCAGCAGAGAGGCCCGGTTGTGGCACACCCCGACCGCCCCGCACCCGCCGACACCCGCGACGTCCGCCTGCTCTCCGTCGGCACCGCCCTGCCCGGCGCCCCCGTGGACAACCTCGCGCTGGCCCGCAGGTTCGGGCAGAGCCCCCAGTGGGCCGAGTGGGTGGACCTCTTCGTCGGCACCCGGACCCGCCACCTCGCGCTGGACCTCGACCAGGGCACCCACACCCACACCCTGGCCGACCTGGCCACCAGCGCCGGCCTGCGCGCCCTCGCCGCCGCCGGGCTCGCCGCCGGCGACCTCGACGCGCTGGTGCTCGGCACGGCCACCCCCGACCTGCTGATGCCCGGCACCGTCAACATCGTCGCCGACCGGCTCGGCCTCGACCAGGTGCCCACCTTCCAGCTGCAGTCCGGCTGCACCGGCGCCTTCCAGGCCATCGCCCTGGGCCGGCAGTTGCTGCGGGCCGGGGAGCACCGCACCGTCCTGGTGATCGGCGGGGACGTCTGCTCGCGTGCCTTCGACCTCGCCGCCGACGTCTCCGCGCTGCCGCCCGAGCAGCTGGTCAACGCGATGCTGTTCGGCGACGGCGCGGGCGCCGTGGTGCTCTCCGCCGACCCGGTGCCCGGCGCCCCGCTGGTCCGGGAGGTGTTCACCCGGCTGGTCGGCCTCGGGCAGGCCCCCGGGCAGACCCTCGCCTGGTTCGGCCCCAACGACCGGCCCGACGGCACCCCGGCCGTCAGCGAGGACTACAAGGCGATCGAGGCCCGGGTGCCCGCGCTGTCCGCCGAGATCTACCACGAACTGCTGCACCGTCTGGACTGGAAGCCGGACGAGCTCGGCTACCTGCTCCCGCCCCAGCTCTCCGGCCGGATGACCACCCGGATCAGCGAGGTGCTCGACAACCCGTCCGCCGCCGAGATCAGCGTCGTGACCACCACCGGCAACAACGGAAACGGCCTTCCCTTCCTGCAGTTGGAGCAGTTGCTGCCCCGACTCGCCCACGGCGAGCGGGCCTTGGCCATCGCGGTCGAGTCCAGCAAGTGGATCAAGGCCGGCTTCGCCCTCGAAGGAGCGTGACCCGATGTCCTCCGCCCAGCCCGCCGGGCCCACCCGACCCACCACCGCCGCCGCCACCGACACGGCCACCGGTGGCTCCGCCACCGCGACCGGAACGGCCGAGGTCGTGCCGCCGGCCCGCCAGCGCCGGCACACCCTGTACTTCCTCGACGAGATCCGCTCCTTCGCGCCCGTCCACCTCGACACCGAGGTCGACATGACCGCCGTCCTGGCCCACCGGGCCGCCGCCCGCGCCGACGGCACCCGGTACTCGCTCGTCTCGTACGTGCTGCTCACCGCCGGGCGGGTGCTCGCCCGCCACCCCGAGGCCAACGCGGCGATCCGCGGCCGGCTGCGGCCGCGCGTGGCGCGTTACCCCTCGGTGGCCGGCAAGCTCGTGCTGGACCGCCGGCTGGACGGCCGGCGCGTCGTCCTCGCGACCGTCGTGCCCGACCTCGATCGCGCCGACCTCGACACCGTCCAGCAGCAGATCGACCGCCACCGCGGCGAGGACGCCTCCGCGCGGCCCGAGGTGGCCCCGCTGCGCAGGCTCCACCGGCTGCACCCCGCACTCGGCCTGCTCGCCTACCGCGCCACCGTGCGCCCGCTGCGGGCCCGGGCCGGGCGGATCGGCACCTTCGCCGTGAGCTCGCTCGGGCACGCGCCGGTCGACGGCTTCCACTCCGTCGGCGGCACCACGATCACCCTCGGCGTCGGGCGGGTCGTGGACCGGGTGGTCGCCCGCGACGGCCGACCGGCGGTGGCGCCCGTCCTGCGGCTCAACCTCACCTTCGACCACCGGGTCGTCGACGGCGCCGAGGCGGCCGAGGTGCTCGGCGGCATCAAGCAGGCGCTGGAGGAGTTCCCGGTGCACCTGCCGCCGGGCGCCACATCGTCCGCGGGCCTCACCGCGGACGGCGGCACCGACGACACCGCCGGCACCGCGGGCGGCGACGTGACTGCCGCGACCGACGGGTCCGCGGCGACCGACGACAGCGATGCAGCCGACGCCCCCGGCCCGGCGGTGACCGCACGATGAACGACGTCACCGAGCTCAAGCAGTACATCGAGGTGCACGCCCGGGCCCAGCGCATCCCGGACGACCAGCGCCGGCTCGTCCTCGACCGGATCCACCACGACGGCGACGGCGGCGGCTCGTGGACCGCCGAGTGGTCCCGGGTCGGCGAGGAGGCGGAGCGGGCCGGCCGGTACCAGGACGCCGTACGCCACTTCACCACCGCCCGCTTCCCGTACGTGGACGGCCCCGCCCGCCGGGAGGCCGCCGAGCGCGCCGCCACCGCGTTCGAGCGCTGGCGCACCGCCGAGGCCCCCGTCATCGCACCGCTGACCGTCGAGACCGACGCCGGCACCGTCCGCGCCTGGACGTCCGGACTCTCCGCCCGCGACCCCAAGCCGCTGCTGCTGTTCTCCGGCGGCATCGTCAGCACCAAGGAGCAGTGGGCGCCGGTCCTGCTCCAGGTCGCCCGCCTCGGCATGGCCGGCCTGGTGCTCGAACTCCCGGGCGTCGGCGACAACACCCTGCGCTACGGCCCCGACAGCCACCGGATCTACCCCGCCCTGCTGGACGCCGTCGGCGAGCGCGCCCGCACCGCCGACACCCACGCCATCGCGTTCAGCTTCAGCGGCCACCTCGCCCTGCGCGCCGCCCTGGACGACCGCCGGCTGCGCGGCGTCGTCACCGCCGGCGCTCCGCTGCGGCACTTCTTCACCGACACCGCGTGGCAGCGGCGCCTCCCCCGGATCACCGTCGACACCCTCGCCCATCTGTCCGGCGTCGAACCCGCCGGGCTCGGCCCGCACATCCGCGACTGGGCCCTCGGCGCCGACGACCTCGCCGCCCTCGACATCCCGCTCGCCTACCTGGTCAGCGGCCGCGACGAGGTCATCCCGCCGGAGGAGGTGGCCCTGCTGCGCCGGAGCGTGCGGAGGCTCTCGCTGCTCACCAACGACGACGTCCACGGCTCCCCGCGGCACGCCGCCGAGACCCCGCTCTGGGCGGTGCTCTCGATCCTGCGGATGCGCGGCGTCCGCGACCCGCGGCGGGTGCTGTTCGGCGCGCTCTGGCGCCTGGCCCGGCTGCGCGCCCGCCGGTCGGACTGACCGCCCGGCCCCCTGCCGGTCCGCCCGGGCTCCTCCTGCCCCTCCGCTGTTCCCGCCGTTCCGCCCCGCCCGCCCCGACCGCACCTCCGCTGCCCGGTGGACCGCCACCGGACGGACCACCGCCCCGACCGAAGGATGGAACCACCCCATGGCCAACGAGGAGAAGCTCCGCGACTACCTCAAGCGGGTCACCGCCGACCTGCAGCGGGCGAACCAGCGGGTGGCCAGCCTGGAGGCCGACCGCCGCGACCCGATCGCCGTCGTCGGCATCGGCTGCCGCTACCCCGGCGGCGTCACCTCGTCGGAGGAGCTGTGGCGCCTCGTCGCCGACGGCGTGGACGCGATCGGCCCGTTCCCGGCGGACCGCGGCTGGGACCTGGAGAACCTCTACCACCCCGACCCGGACCACCCCGGTACCGCGTACGCGCGCGAGGGCGGATTCCTTTACGGCGCGGGCGACTTCGACCCGGAGTTCTTCGGCATCGGCCCGCGCGAGGCACTGGCCACCGACCCGCAGCAGCGACTGCTGCTGGAGACCGCCTGGGAGGCGCTGGAGCGCGCCGGCATCGACCCGACCACGCTGCGCGGCAGCCAGACCGCCGTCTTCGCGGGCGTCATGTACTCGGACTACGGCGCCCGGCTCAACCCGGCCCCCGAGGGCTTCGAAGGCTGGATCGGCAACGGCAGTGCGGGCAGCATCGCCACCGGCCGGGTCTCCTACACGCTCGGGCTGGAGGGCCCGGCCGTCACCGTGGACACCGCCTGCTCCTCCTCGCTCGTCGCGATCCACTACGCCGCCCAGTCGCTGCGCTCGGGGGAGTCCACGCTGGCGCTGGCGGGCGGCGTCACCGTGATGGCCACCCCCGGCACCTTCGTCGAGTTCAGCCGTCAGCACGGACTGGCCGCGGACGGGCGGTGCAAGCCCTTCGCGGCCGCCGCCGACGGCACCGGCTGGGCGGAGGGCGCGGGGCTGGTCGTGCTGGAACGCCTGTCGGACGCGCGGCGCAACGGGCACCCGGTGCTCGCCGTGCTGCGCGGCTCGGCCGTCAACCAGGACGGCACCAGCAGCCAGCTCACCGCGCCCAACGGGCCCTCGCAGCAGCGGGTGATCCGGGCCGCGCTCGCCAACGCGGAGCTGACGGCCGACCAGGTCGACGTGGTGGAGGCACACGGCACGGGCACCACCCTCGGGGACCCGATCGAGGCCCAGGCCATCCTCGCCACCTACGGGCAGGACCGCGAGGCGCCGCTCTACCTGGGCGCCGTCAAGTCGAACATCGGTCACACCCAGGCCGCGGCCGGCGTCGCCGGCATCATCAAGCTGATCGAGGCCTTCCGGCACGGAGTCCTGCCCAGGACGCTGCACGTGGACGCGCCGTCCCCGCACGTGGACTGGACGGCCGGACGGGTCGAACTCCTCACCGAGCACCGGGCCTGGCCGGCGACCGGGCGTCCGCGCCGGGGAGCGGTCTCCTCCTTCGGCATCAGCGGCACCAACGCCCACCTGATCCTCGAGGAACCCACCGCCGTCGAGCCCGTCGAGCCCGTCGAGGTGCCCGGGCCGTACGTGTGGCAGCTGTCCGCCCGCGACGACACCGCGCTACGCGCACAGGCCCGCCGCCTCGCCGACCACCTCCACGACGCCGACGACACCGACGACACGAAGGACGCCGGGGGCGTTCACCCCGCCGAGGTCGCGCACGCCCTGGCCACCACCCGCACCACCTTCGACCACCGCGCCGCCGTCATCCTGCGCACCCCCACCGAAGCCCACGC